>JAEYTN010000095.1 GCA_023433985.1 Pseudomonadota bacterium
CCATCGCACTCTCGATGGCTGCGACCACTTCGGGCGAGAAGCCGGCCGCCTCGCGGTCCTGCGCTTCGCGGATCAAGTCGCGTAGCACGTCGCTGGAGTTGCTGTAGCGGCCCGAGGCGGCGCGGCGTTCCACCCATTCCTTCATCTGGTCGGGCAGCGAGATGTTCATGGTGGCCATGGCGGGGGTCTCCTTGCGATGGAACATAAGGTGTTTGGCAAAGTTTGCCAATCTTGCTGCGTAGCGTGGGGATCACTAGCGTGTGGTCATGCGGGTGCTCCTGATCATTGCGGCACTGCTCCTGAGCTCGCCGGGCGTGGCGCAGGAGGAGGAAAAGGCGGATCCGCGGGCGTGCCATGCGGACGTGGCAGGCGCTCCCGGGTGGACCGCCACCTGCATCCGGCAATCGCGCTTCTTTGCCGATACCTGCACGGCCATCGCGCGCTACGCCTGGCGCGAGGAGCTGCCGGCAGGGTATTTCGCGCGGCTGATCTGGCAGGAGAGTCGGTTCGACCCTTACGCGCTGAGCGTCGCCGGAGCCCAGGGCATCGCGCAGTTCATGCCGTCGACAGCACGGCTGCGCGGGTTGGCGAATGCGTTCAATCCGGCGGAGGCGCTTTCGAGGTCGGCGACCTACCTGCGTTTCCTCGCCGACAAGTACGGCAACCATGGCCTCGCGGCGGCGGCATACAATGGCGGCGAAGGGCGGATGACGCGCTACGTCAACGCGGGTGGCTACCTGCCGGGAGAGACCCGCTACTACGTCGAGATCGTCACCGGGCTGCCGGTCGAGGCGTGGCAGCAGGCCCCGCCGCCGGAGCCCGATTACCGGCTGAGCAAGACCGAACCGTTCATCGATGCGTGCGTGACCATGGCCGAGAGCCAGGACACCCCGAGCCTCGACCGCGCCCCAAGCGAGTGGCGGCCATGGGGCGTGCTGCTGGCGCAGAACTTCTCGCAAGCCGTCGCCATCCGCAGCTTCGAGCGCGCCAGGGCGGCGCACCCGAAAGTTCTCGGCGAGGAGAAGTTGATGCTGCTGCTCGCCCGCAACCCAAATTTCGGGCCGCGGCTCCGGCACTTCGCCATGATCGGACGCGACACGCGCAAAGGGGCCGAGGAGCTGTGCGCGAAGCTGCAGGCCGATGGCGGGGCCTGCATCGTGCGCAAGAACTGAGAACCGGCTAGGCTGGCGGCGCTCCGGTTTCGTCGATGGCGGTCGCGATGGCCTCGAGCTTCCGGGCCGCGTCGTTGAGGCGGCGGGCGAACTTCGCTTCGAGGTCGTCCATCTCGGCCGACACCGACTGCCCCGCCTCGGTGAGCGTGGCGACGTCCTGCTTCAGCGTTTCGATCCTGCGTTCGGCGATCGACAGTTCGTCGATCAGCGCGATGCCGGCCATGACGGTGAGGCGGATGTCGCCGATCTCGCCGAAGACCTCCTTGAAGGTCTCGACGCGGCGGTTGAAGGCCTCGGCGAGGCCGAGCAGGTGCTCTTCCTGCCCCGGTTCGCAGGCCATGCGGTACTTCTTGCCGTTGATCTCGACATTGACCTCGGGCATCAGCGCTCATCCCTCTGCAGAACTTCGCGCACGGACTCCATGGCGACGACGAGCCGGCGCGCGACTTCGCCGGCGCTGTCGTCGAGGCGCTTGGCCTTGGCGGCGGTCTTTTCGAGTTCCCCCGCCAGCTTGGCGCGCTCGTTCACCAGCTTGACGGTGTCGGCTTCGATCCGGCTATGTGCGCGCATCCGGCCATTGAGGCTGCGCACGCTCGCCTCGAGCCGGGAGAAGGCGCGATCGAGCCGCCCGGCAGCGGCCTCATAACCATCTTCGGCACTCTGATCCGACATCTGGCCCCATCCCCGAAAAGCCGCGACTCTTCAGCCGACTATAGTGCAAAGCGGAAGCATGATGGCAACCGACCGCTATCCGGGAGGCGACATTGACAGGTCAAAGGAACCTGTTAAGCCTTCGACCCGCTCGTGCCGGAAGGCACGAAGCGCCCGGAAATCCGGGCTTTGCTGAACGAGAAACGAGCGCGTCCATGCCCAATTCCGCCGCCGCCAACGATATGGCCAATGCTATCCGCTCCCTGTCGATGGATGCGGTCGAGAAGGCCAATTCGGGCCATCCCGGCCTGCCCATGGGCGTGGCGGACATCGCGACGGTGCTGTTCACCAAGGTGATGAAGTTCGATCCCAGGAACCCCTGGTGGCCGGACCGCGACCGCTTCATCCTCTCGGCCGGGCACGGCTCGATGCTGCTCTACTCCTCGCTCTATCTCCTCGGCTACGAGGACATGACGATCGACGAGATCAAGAACTTCCGCCAGCTCGGCTCGAAGACTGCCGGGCATCCCGAATACCACTTTGCGCCGGGCATCGAGACGACGACCGGCCCGCTCGGCCAGGGCATCGCCAACTCCGTGGGCTTCGCCGTCGCCGAGGTGAAGCTCGCCGCGGAGTTCGGTTCCGACCTCGTCGACCACCACACCTGGGTCATCGCCGGCGACGGCTGCCTGATGGAAGGCGTGAGCCAGGAGGCGATCTCGCTCGCCGGGCACCTGAAGCTCAACAAGCTCGTCGTCATCTGGGACAACAACAACATCACCATCGACGGCCGCGTTTCGAACGCCGACTCGACCGACCAGATCGCCCGGTTCAAGGCCTGCGGCTGGAACACCATTGAGGTGGACGGGCTCGACCAGGACGCCGTCGAAAAGGCCCTGCTCGAGGCCAAGAAATCGACCGACAAGCCGACCCTGATCGCCGCCAAGACGATCATCGGCTACGGCGCGCCCAACAAGGCGGACTCGCACGGCGTGCACGGCTCGCCGCTCGGCGCTGCCGAGCTTGCCGCGGCCAAGGAGAAGCTCGGGATCACCTACCCGGCGTTCGAAATCCCGGCCCCGATCCTCGATGCGTGGCGCGCTGCCGGCACCCGCTCGGCCAACCTGCGCGGCGCCTGGGAAGGCCGCCTCGCCGCTGCCCCCGCCGACAAGCGCGCCGAGTTCGAGCGCCGGACCAAGGGCGAACTCCCCGCCGGCTGGAGCGAGGCGATCGAGACGTTCAAGGCCAAGCTCGTTGCCGACAAGCCCAAGGTGGCGAGCCGCAAGGCCAGCCAGATGGCGCTCGAAGTGATCAACAAGGTGCTGCCCGAGACCATCGGCGGATCCGCCGACCTCACCGGCTCCAACCTCACCAACACGCCCGAGACCCTGCCCTTCACCGCTGCCGACCGCACCGGACGCTACATGCGCTACGGCATCCGCGAGCACGAGATGGCAGCGGCGATGAACGGCATCGCGCTGCACGGCGGACTGATCCCCTATGGCGGCACCTTCCTGGTGTTCACCGACTACGCCCGCCCCTCGATCCGCCTTTCGGCGATCATGCAGCAGAAGGTCATCTACGTGATGACCCATGACTCGATCGGGCTGGGCGAGGACGGCCCGACGCACCAGCCGGT
Organism: Pseudomonadota bacterium; assembly: GCA_023433985.1. Lineage (GTDB taxonomy): Bacteria > Pseudomonadota > Alphaproteobacteria > Rhizobiales > Devosiaceae > Devosia_A. Next base: position 3,463 of record JAEYTN010000095.1, read on the forward strand.
GGAGCACCTTTCGACGCTGCGCGCCATTCCCGGCCTGCTGGTGTTCCGCCCCGCCGACGCGGTGGAGACGCTGGAGTGCTGGCAGCTCGCCATCGAGGCGGACAAGCCGTCGATCCTCGCGCTCAGCCGCCAGAACCTGCCGGCGCTCCGCACCGAAGCCGTCGAGGGCAACCCCTCGGCCAAGGGCGCCTATGTCATCGCCGGCGACAAGTCGGCGGACGTGGTGATCTTCGCGACCGGCTCGGAGGTCGCGATTGCCGTTGCCGCGCTCGACGCACTGAAGGCCGAAGGCATAGCTGCCAAGGTCGTGTCGGTGCCCTCGCAGGAACTGTTCTTCGCGCAGCCCGAAAGCTACCGCAACGAGGTGATCGGCAATGCCCGCGCCAAGGTGGCGATCGAGGCCGGCATCGAGATGAGCTGGCTGAAGCTGCTCGGCGACAAGGGCCGGTTCATCGGCATGCACTCGTTCGGCGCCTCGGCCCCGGCCGAGAAGCTTTACGAGCACTTCGGCATCACCTCCAAGGCGGTGGTTGAAGCCGTCAAGGCGCAGTTGTAAAGCAACCGCGCCTCCTCCCTCCGTAAGTATTCCCTAAGGAGCCACCATGGCTGTTCGCGTCGCAATCAATGGCTTTGGCCGCATCGGCCGCAACATCCTGCGCGCCATCGTCGAAAGCGGCCGCACCGACATTCAGGTCGTTGCCGCCAATGACCTGGGCCCGGTCGAGACCAATGCCCACCTGCTGCGCTATGACAGCGTGCACGGCAAGTTCCCGTTCGATGTGGTCGTCAACGGCGACACCATCAGCGCCGGCAACCAGACCTTCAAGATGACCGCGGTGAAGGATCCTGCCCAGCTGCCGCACAAGGAGCTCGGCGTCGACATCGTGCTCGAGTGCACCGGCATCTTCACCTCCAAGGAGAAGGCCTCGGCGCACCTGACGGCCGGTGCGAAGAAGGTGATCATTTCGGCTCCGGGCGAAGGCGCGGACAAGACCATCGTTTACGGCATCAACCACGCCTCGCTCGGCAAGGACGACGTGGTGATCTCGAACGGCTCGTGCACCACCAATTGCCTCGCTCCGATGGCCAAGGTGATGAACGACCTCGTCGGCATCGAGAAGGGGATGATGACCACCATCCACTCCTACACCGGCGACCAGCCGACGCTCGACACCATGCACAAGGACCTCTACCGCGCCCGCGCGGCGGCCCTGAGCCAGATCCCGACCTCGACCGGTGCGGCGAAGGCCATCGGCCTGGTGCTGCCGGAGCTGAAGGGTAAGCTGGACGGCATCTCGATCCGCGTGCCGACCCCGAACGTGTCGCTGGTGGACCTGAAGTTCGTCGCCAAGCGCGCGACCACCGTACAGGAAATCAACGACGCGCTGAAGGCCGCCTGCGACGGCCCATTCAAGGGCGTGATGACCTACACGCTGCACCCGCTGGTGTCGTCGGACCTCAACCACGATCCGCACTCGTCGACCATCCTGATCGACCAGACCAAGGTGATCGACGGCAACTTCGTGAACATCATGGGCTGGTACGACAACGAGTGGGGCTTCTCGAACCGCATGGCCGACGTCACGGCCGTGTTCGCCAAGACCCTCTGACCGGATGCCCCTCGAGCTCGACCTCCGCTGGCGGCCGGTGGATGGGGTCGGGCTCGAGCATTGCCACGTGAGCGAGACTGCGGACGGCGTGACTGTCCGCAGTTCCCTGATCGGCGAGTTCGAGGGCCTCGCCTTCGGCGCCTTCTACGAGGTAGCCCTAGACCCGGACTGGACCTTCCGCTCGCTGGTGCTGCGCCGCCACGACGGGCGGGTGCTGCGCCTCACCTCCAACGGCGAGGGCGACTGGAAGATCGACGGGCAGCGGGCTCCTGCCCTCGAAGGCTGCGTCGACATCGACATTTCGGGCAGCCCGCTGACCAACACGCTGCCGATCCGGCGCCGACGCTTCGAGGCGGGCGTACCGCAGCGCTTCGACATGGCGTGGGTGCCGCTCGACACGCTGCAGCCCTTTCGCGACGGCCAGATCTACACCCGGATCGACGACACGCATTTCCGCTACGAGGCGGCCGATGGCAGCTTCACGCAGGTGCTGACGGTGGATGCCGGGGGCTTCGTGCTCGACTACCCCACGCTGTTCCGCCGGCTGTAGAAAAGGCGCCACGCGGGCGCCCTTTCGGTGCTCAGCTGCGCGGAGCTGCAAGCTTGCGGCCGAGCCTCATGGCTATCGGCCAGAGGATCTGCGTCACCACGAAGGCGATCGGCCAGGCGATGATCCACTGCTTGGGCCAGGTCTCGATCCACAGCGAGGTGGGGCCCACGGCGATCAGCAGCATGATGCCGGACATCACGCCGGCCATCATGAAGGTCATGATGAGCTGGGTTACATTGCGGTTTTCTTGTCCATTCATCCTCTCACGGATGGACGGCGCTGCCGGAGGGGAACATCCCCGTCGGCCGCAGCACCATCCACATCGGTTGGTGCCGCGGGTTCGCTCGGGGAGCGACTTCATCCCGCGAACGCGGGGGCTGGAATAGCCACACCAGCCTCGAATCTTTTCGGCACGACTGCGATACGGCCCGTCACCCGGCACCGCAAGCCCCGCGGCGGCATGGCTGCCATGTAGGTCAGCGCCGGCCGATCTATCGGCCTGCTCTATGCCCCGTCGTCGCGCCTTCACGATTTTGTCGCGTGGGCGACATCTCGAATCAGCATTATTGATGCGACTTTGGTCGTGCGCGAGCCTTGCCGGTGCGGGACATCGAACGGATACTAATCGGGTTCAACCTCATCGGCGCCGCGGCCGCCGGGGTGAGGCAGGAGCTGCTGTGGTTTCCGCTGGCGGTACTCGCCTTCGGACTCTATGTCGTCATCGAGGATCGCGCGTTGCGCCGCCGCATCGGGTCTCGCGCCTGGCCGAGCGAAGGCTTCGCCCGCTTCAACTTCAACACCAACCTGAATTTCGGGCTCAGCCACCTGCTTCTCGGCGCCCTGGTTTTCGTCACGGCCGGGATGGCTGCCACGACGTTTGGGGCGTGATCCCGGCAGCAACAGTTTGGCGTCTCCCCCGTTCCGCCTGCTGCAACTCCTTGGTATGAGAGCGCCGACCCTCAGCAACGGGACCGGACCATGGCCGCCTTCAAGACCCTCGACGACTACCACCTCAGTGGCAAACGCGTGCTGGTGCGCGCGGACCTCAACGTCCCTGTCGCCGACGGTGTGGTGACCGACGCCACCCGCATCGAGCGATTGGTGCCGACGCTGCGGGAGATCGTGAAGGCGGACGGCAAGGCCATCATCCTGAGCCATTTCGGCCGCCCCAAGGGCAAGGTGGACCCGGAGTTCTCGCTCGAGCAGGTGGTGCCGGCGGTTACGGCAGAGGTGAACGCCCCCGTCGGCTTCATCCCCACCGACTGGGTGGACGTGAGCGCGGTGAGGCAGGCGATCGACGAGGCGCCCGCGGGATCCATCCTCGTGCTGGAGAACACCCGCTTCCACAAGGGCGAGGAAGACAACGACGCCGAACTGGCGAAGCGCATGGCCTCGCTCGGCGACATCTACGTCAACGATGCTTTTTCGGTCGCGCACCGCGCCCATGCATCGACCGAGGGCGTCGCGCACCTGCTGCCCTCGGCCGCCGGCCGGGCGATGCAGGAGGAACTGAGCGCGCTCGAAGCGGGCCTCGGTGCTCCGAAGCGGCCGGTGATCGCCATTGTCGGCGGCGCCAAGGTTTCGACCAAGCTCGACCTGCTCGAGAACCTGATCAACAAGGTCGAGGCGCTGGTGATCGGCGGCGCGATGGCCAACACGTTCCTCCACGCGGGCGGGCTCGGCGTCGGCAAGTCGCTGGCCGAGAAGGACCTGGCGGAAACCGCCAACCGTATCCGCGACAAGGCCGAGAACGCGCACTGCGCGGTGATCCTGCCGATCGACGCCACCGTCGGCTGGCACTTCGAGGCCAACACGCCGCACCGCTATTATGCGGTCGATGCGCTCGACCCCGAAGGCATGGTGCTCGACATCGGCCCCGGCTCGATCGAGCGCATCAAGGCAGCGATCGACGAGGCCGCGACCGTGGTGTGGAACGGGCCCATGGGGGCGTTCGAGATGGCTCCGTTCGATCACGGCACGGTGGAGGTGGCGAAATATGTCGCGGCCCGCACCAAGGCCGGCAAGGTGGTCTCGGTTGCCGGGGGCGGCGACACCGTCGCGGCCCTCGCCCATGCCGGGGTGAAGGACCAGTTCACCTACGTTTCGACGGCCGGTGGTGCCTTTCTCGAATGGATGGAGGGCAAGGCGCTGCCCGGCGTGGAAGCGCTGAAGGGCTGAGCGGACGTGGACCGGGGGAACGGTTCCGTTCCCCCTTCGTCTGATACCAGAACGTCCAATTTTCGGGGAACCCGGGGCCGCGCATATTGATTTCATCGCGCACAGGAGACCCTTCCCCATGGCCTCGCTCAATGCAATTGCCAAAAAACTGGTGACCCGCGGACAGGGCATTCTTGCTGCTGACGAATCCGAGGGCACCATTGCCAAACGTTTTGCCCTGATCGGACTGCCGGTTACATTGGAATCGCGCCGCGATTACCGCGAGATGCTGTTCCGCTCGACCGAGGCGATGAGCCAGTACATTTCCGGCGTGATCCTCACCGAGGAGACACTGGAGCAGAACGCCAAGGACGGCACGCCTTTCCGCCAGCTCCTCGCCGAAGCGGACGTGATCCCCGGCATCAAGGTCGACCGTGGCGCCTTCCCGATGCCCGGTGCGCGCGACGAAAAGATCACCGAAGGGCTCGACGGCCTGCGCCAGCGGCTCAAGCACTATGCCGAGCTGGGGGCCGGCTTCGCCAAATGGCGCGGCGTCATCGCCATCACCAGCTACGCCCCCTCCCGCAACGGCATCCGCGCCAACGCCCATGTGCTGGCCCGCTACGCCATCCATTGCCAGGAAGCCGGCATCGTGCCGGTAGTGGAGCCGGAAGTGCTGGCCGACGGCGAACCAGGCGATCATTCGATCCAGCGCTGCGAGGAAGTCACCGCCGAGACGTTGGAGGCGGTGTTCCGCGAGCTGCGCCTCGCCGGTGTCGACCTTTCCGGCATGCTGCTGAAGCCGAACATGGTGACCCCGGGCATCCGCTCTCGCGAGCGGGCAAGCGTCGAGGAAGTGGCGCGGCGCACTGTCGATACGCTGCGCCAGTACGTGCCGGCGGCCGTGCCGGGCATCGCCTTCCTCTCGGGCGGCCAGTCCGACGAGGAAGCCACAGCTCACCTTTCGGCGATGAACCAGATTCCCAACCTGCCCTGGGCGCTGACCTTCTCCTATGGCCGGGCGCTGCAGACTTCGGCGCTCGTCACCTGGAACGGCGACCCGCAGAATGTCGCGGCGGCGCAGCGCGCCTTTACCCACCGCGCCAAGATGAATGCGCTGGCGGCAACCGGCGAATGGCGGCCCGACCTGGACCTCGCTGCCTGAACGACCTTCCTGACCAGAAGACTCCCGACCCACTCGGCGCGGCCCCGGCCGCGCCCTTTCTTTTGCTTGCCCCGCTGCTGCCAGAATCCGGCTCCACTTCCGGCGCGAGCCCGCTATAACTCGCGCCATGTCTGCCGAACTCTTCCTGATCGCCCCTGCCGATGTCCCCGCCGAAACGCTCGGCCCCGCACTGAAGGCGACCTTCGCCGAGCGCGAGGTCGCGGCCCTGCTGCTGCCACGCGGCAGCCTGGGCGAGAACGCCTACAAGGCGCTGGTGAAATCCATCGTGCCGCTGGCACAGAAGGCCGGCGCCGCGGTGCTGATAGAGGGTGATCCCGGGCTCGTGCGGCTGCTGGGTGCCGATGGCCTGCACGTACCCGGCGGCATCAAGGCGGTGCGCGAGGCGGTCGCCGCGCTGAAGCCGCAGATGATCGTCGGGGTGGGCGACATTCACTCGCGCGACGACGCCATGCTGAAGGGCGAGCTCGAGGTCGACTACATCCTATTTGGGCCGCTTTCGGGCGCGATAACGCCCGCCGAGCGCGAGATGGCGCGCTGGTGGGCCGAGACCATGGAAATCCCGAGCGTGTTGAGCGACCCCGAGGCAGGATATGCGGGCTATGAGGCCGAAGGCTGCGAGTTCATCGGGCTCACGCTGAAGCTGGCGGAGACGGCCGAATGAAGTGGCGGCTGGCGCTCCTCGTTGCTGCGCTCGCTACCCCCGCACTGGCCCAGCAGGCGGCCAATAGCGGGGTCGAGGACCTGCGTCCCAAGGATATGCAGTTCGATGACAATCTCGGCTACCAGGAGCTGCCGATCAGCCCGGTGCCGCCCGAGCTGCAGGTGGACAATCCGAACGCGGCCGACATCTCGACCGAAATCTTCGGCGACAAGGTCGATCCGGCCTATGGCGCCTACCAGCGCGGCTACTACCTGACCGCGCTCGAGTTCGCCCTGCCCCGCGCCGAAAAGGGCGATCGCGCCGCGCAGACGCTGATCGGCGAGATCTATGCCGACGGTCTGGGCGTGGCGCAGGACAAGACCAAGGCGGCCACCTGGTACGAGGCGGCGAGCAAGAACGGCGACCCGCTCGCCACCTTCGCGCTCGCCATGATGTACCAGAATGGCGAGGGCGTGGAGAAGGACCGCAAGAAGGCGGCCGACCTGTTCCTGCGCGCCGCCGACGCCGGCAACATGATGGCCAAGTACAACCTGGGCCTGCTCTATATCGAGGGCAACGTCGTCGAACCGAACCTGGTCAAGGCGGCGGGGCTGATCGGCAAGGCCGCGGCAAGCGGCATCCCCGAGGCGCAGTACGACTATGGCTCGATGCTGATGGAAGGCGCGGGCGTCGCGCCCGACCCGGCCGCAGCGGCCGAACAGTTCCGCCTCGCTGCCGAAAGCGGGCTCGCGGCGGCGCAGGTCGACTACGCGACGCTGCTCTACCTCGGCCGCGGCGTGACGCAGGACCGGGTCGCGTCGGCCAGCTGGTATGCGCGCGCCGCCGATGCCGGCAACCCCGTGGCGCAGAACCGCTATGCCAAGCTGCTGGCAGCGGGCGAAGGCGTGGAGCGCGACCTCGAAACGGCCGCCATGTACCGCGCGCTCGCCCGTCGGCAGGGCCTCACGGACGGGCAGCTCGACGGGCTGCTCGGCAAGGTCACGCCCGACGTGATCGCCAAGGCCGAAGAGCGCGCCCGCTTCTGGCCCCTGCCACCGCCGACCCGGGTGGCGGAGGCAGAAGTGCCCGCCGCTCCCGCGCCCGTCGACGTGCCGGATGCTCCTGAGGCACCGGTCGAGACGCCCGCCCCTTGAACCCGCACCGGGTTTGAGGCACAACGCGGCCCTTCCCTACGCCCTCCCTTCCCGCGCGGAGTATTTCGCATGCGCTCGGCGCTCTTGAACATCATGGTCCAGGCCGCCACCAAGGCCGGCCGCTCACTCGCCAAGGATTTCGGCGAGGTCGAGAACCTTCAGGTCTCGGTCAAGGGCCCGGCCGATTTCGTTTCCAACGCCGACCGGCGGGCCGAGCAGATCGTGTTCGAGGAGCTGCAGAAGGCTCGCCCGACCTACGGTTTCCTCGGCGAGGAAGGCACGGAGGTGAAGGGCACCGACGGCCAGCACCGCTGGATCGTCGACCCGCTCGACGGCACCACCAATTTCCTCCACGGCATCCCCATGTTCGCTGTCGCCATCGCGCTGCAGCGCGGCGACGACATCGTCGCCTCCGCTATCTTCAACCCGGTGATGGACGAGCTCTACACCGCCGAAAAGGGCGGCGGCGCCTGGCTCAATGACCGCAAGCGCCTGCGCGTTGCGACCCGCAAGCACCTCGCCGACACGGTGATCGTTACCGGCATCAACTCGCAGGGCCGCAGCCTCGACCTGCTGCAACTGAAGCAGCTGGCGCAGGTGACGCCGGCCGTGGCCGGCATCCGCCGCACCGGTTCGGCCTCCACCGACCTCGCCTGGCTCGCCGCCGGCCGCTTCGACGGCTACTGGGAGGCCGGGCTGAAGCCCTGGGATGTGGCGCCGGGATACCTGCTGGTCCGCGAGGCCGGCGGCGCCGTCACCGACTATGCCGGCACCGCCGGCGCCATCTGGAACGGCCAGGTGATCGCCGGCAACGAGCAGATCCAGGGGCAGCTGCTCAAGATCGTGAAGGCGGTCAGCTGAGCCGGGTCACGCTCAGGTCGTATTGCCGCGATTTCATGGGGTTAAGCGCCCACCCGTCCGGCCGGGCGTTTGCGCGATGCGTAAAAGGCTTTATGTTCTAGGCTGGACCGGATTCCCGAGGACAGGCAGCGACATGTCGCAGAGCTACGACCCGTACCGCCTTGCGAGCCCTGCGGTTTACCTCGTGAAGATGGTGATCTTCCTGGTGCTGGTCGCGCTGGTGGCGGCGATCCTCTACAACCAGCTGATCATCTTCTTCTGGGCCAACCCCTTCATCAACAGCCTGATTCTGCTGACGCTGGGAATCGGCATTGTCCTCAGCTTCCGCCAGATCATGCGGCTGCTGCCCGAGATCAAGTGGGTGAACTCGCTCCAGGAAGGGCGGATGCCGCCCACCCAGCCACACCTGCTCGCGCCGGTGGCCAACCTGCTGCGCGACCGGCTGGGCGAGGCGGTGATCACGCCCTCCTCCATG
>JAEYTN010000162.1 GCA_023433985.1 Pseudomonadota bacterium
GGCGGCGCCGGGCACGCTCCCGGGGGTGGGGGGGTGGTGCACTTGACCGCCCCCTCCACCACGCGTCGCGTGGCCCCCTCCCCCGCTATCGCGGTGGAGGATCCCCTCGACGTTGGCGGCTCGTCTCGTCGCTAGGCGTCGTGGTTGTGCTACGGGGCTTGCGCTTGGCCCGGATGTTACGTTATTACATGACGCGACACGGGGGCCCGGCAGGCTTATGGACGATCACCGGCACAATCACGCGCCAGCGCCGCGCAAGTTCAGCCTCGCCCAGCAGGGGGTCGGGGTGCGGGTGGCGATTGCGCTGGGGCTGGTGGCCCTGGTGTGGCTGGCGATCATTCCGCTGGTGGTGCGCTGATGGCGATCGAGCTGCGCGACCTGACGCTTGGATATGACGGGCACCCGGCGGTGCACCATCTCGACGGGACGTTCGCTGACGGATCGCTGACGGCGATCGTGGGGCCGAACGGGTCGGGGAAATCGACGCTGCTCAAGGGGATCACCGGGATCCTGAAGCCGCTCGGCGGCTCGATCGAGCGCGGGGCGACGCGGACGCGACAGATCGCCTACCTGCCGCAGAGCGCCGAGATCGACCGCAGCTTTCCGGCGACTGTGAGCGACATGGTGGCGCTGGGGCACTGGCGGAGCCGGGGCCTGTGGGGCGCGATCAGCGGCGCCGACTTCCGGGCGGTGCAGGAAGCGCTCGAGGCGGTGGGGCTCGCGGGGTTCGAGGACCGGGGGCTCGACACGCTTTCGGGCGGGCAGGCGCAGCGGGCGCTGTTCGCGCGAGTGATGCTGCAGGACGCCGACGTGATCCTGCTCGACGAGCCGTTCACGGCAATCGACGAGAAGACCACCGCCGACCTGATCGGGCTGGTGCGACGCTGGCACGGTGAGAAGCGTACCGTGGTCGCGGTGCTGCACGACATCGACATGGTGCGGCAGGTGTTTCCCGAAGCGCTGCTGATGGCGCGCGAGCCGGTGGCGTGGGGGCCGGTGGGAGAGACGCTGAGGCCCGAAAACCTGCTGAAGGCGCGGCGGATGACCGAAGCGTGGGACGAGCATGCACCGTGGCACGACGGGCATGCGCATGGCCAGCAGGGGGCGGCATGAACCTGTTCGAGCTGCTGGTCGGACCTTTCGTCCAATATGGCTTCATGAGCCGCGCGCTGGTGGGCGCGGTGGTGATTGCGCTCAGCGCCGCACCGGTGGGCGTGTTCCTAATGCTGAGGCGGATGAGCCTCTCCGGCGACGCGATGGCGCATGCCATCCTGCCCGGGGCCGGGGTCGGGTTCCTGATCGCGGGGCTCGAAATCCTGCCGATGACGCTGGGCGGGTTCGCGGCGGGGCTGGTGGTGGCGCTGCTGGCCGGGCTGGTGTCGCGGCTCACCATCCAGCGCGAAGATACGTCGCTCGCCGCGTTCTACCTGATTTCGCTGGCGCTCGGGGTGATGCTGGTGAGCCTGCGCGGTTCAAGCGTCGACCTGATGCATGTGCTGTTCGGCACGGTGCTGGCGCTCAACAACGATGCGCTGATCATGATCGGCGCGGTGGCGACGATCTCGCTCCTTTCGCTGGCGCTGATCTGGCGGCCGCTGTTCGCCGAATGCCTCGACCCCAACTTCCTGCGCTCGGTGTCGGGCGCGGGGCAGCCGGTGCACCTGATCTTCCTGGCGCTGGTGGTGCTGAACCTGGTGGGCGGATTCCAGGCGCTGGGGACGCTGCTGGCCGTGGGCCTGATGATGCTGCCGGCGGCGGCAGCGCGGTTCTGGGTGAAGCGGCTCGAGGCGCTTTGCCTCGTGGCGGTGGGGATCGGGGTGGCGTCGAGCTATCTGGGCCTGCTGATCAGCTACTACATGTCGGTGCCTTCGGGACCGGCGATCATTCTGGTGGCGGGGGCGATCTACCTGCTCTCGCTGCTGCTGGGTAACCGCGGTGTGGTGCGGACGCGGCTGGTGCCGCCCCGGCATCGCATCGCCTGACGTTTGTTCTCATGGAGGTTCCGAATGCGCGCTTTGCTCGCAACGATGTCGCTTGCCCTGCTGACGGGGACGGCTCTGGCCGCGCCGGTGAACGTGGTGGCCAGTTTCTCGATCCTGGGGGACATAGTGCAGCAGGTGGGGGGCGAGCGGGTCGCCGTCACCACCATCGTGGGGCCGAACGCCGACACGCATGTCTATGAGCCGCGGCCGCAGGATGCAGCGGTGCTGGGGCAGGCGCAGGCCTTCTTCGTCAACGGGCTGGGGTTCGAGGGCTGGCTCGACCGGCTGGTGCAGGCGACGGATTTTCAAGGCGCCGTGGTGACGGCGTCGGACGGGGTGCACGCGCACGAGATGGCCGAGGACGAGCACGAGGAGGAGGGCCGCGATCACGCGCATGAAGCGGACGGACACCACCACGAGGGAACCGATCCGCATGCGTGGCAGAGCCTCAGCAACGGTTTGATCTATGTCGCGAACATCCGGGACGGACTGTGCGAGGTCGATCCCGAGGGCTGCGCGGAATACACGGCGAATGCCGAGGCCTATTCGGCGCAGATCTCGGCGCTCGATGCTCAAGTGAAGGCACAGATCGCCGCAGTGCCGGCCGAACGGCGCAAGGTGATCACCACGCACGATGCGTTCGGCTACTTCGCGGAGGCCTATGGGGTGACGTTCATGGCGCCCGAAGGGGTGAGCACGGAAAGCGAGGCTTCGGCCACCGACGTGGCGCGGCTGATCGACCAGGTGAAGGCGGCGGGGGTGACAGCACTGTTCATCGAGAACATGAGCGATCCGCGGCTGGTGGAGCAGATCGCCGCCGAGACGGGCGCGAAGCTGGGCGGCGCGCTTTATGCCGATGCGCTGTCCACGCCCGAAGAGGGAGCAGCGACCTATCTCGACATGTTCAGGCACAACGTGGCGCTGCTGGTGCCGGCGCTCGAAGGCAAGTAGGATTCCGCCATGGCCCATTCGCACGACCACCACCACCACGAGGCACCCGCCGACCTGACACGCAACCAGCAGATGGTGCTCGCGACGCTGAACGGGGCGGAGGCGCCGCTTTCGGCCTACGACATCCTCGACCGGCTGCGCGAGGCCGGCTTGCGCGCGCCGCTGCAGGTGTATCGCGCGCTCGACCGGCTGATCGATGCGGGGCTGGCGCACCGGCTCGAGTCGCTCAACGCCTTCGTGTGCTGCGCCGATGCGGGATGCCACGAACGGACCAGCGGGATTGCGGCCTTCGCCATCTGCACGAAATGCGGCCGGGTGGACGAGTTCTCCGACGCCGAGGTGGGGGACCGACTGGCGGGCTGGGCGGAAGCGCAGGGGTTCGGGCTCGAGCGGACGACGATCGAGTTGCGCGGCGTGTGCAAGGGTTGCCGGGGCGATTGAGGCCGGCAAAGTTTCCAACCTGATCTGTCGGTGGCAAGCGCCCGGCGAAGCATGGCCGGGCGCCTTTTTTTCGCCGGGCCGCATGGGCTACGGCGATGGTACGACCATACCACAAGTATGTTGCTGTTTTCGGTTTGCTCCACCCGGCATCGGATGGTTAACAATTCGTTAACGACAAGAAAATCGCGCGATGATCCGGTGGTGCAGAGCGTATGTCATACGCCAAGCGCTGATTTTTCACGTCGGATATGCAGAACAACGTGAACCAAAGACCGCGAGGAGCGTGAGGATGAACAAGTTCGTCTTGTTGGGTTTGAGCAGTGTACTCGTGATTGGTGCGAGTGCTACCCCGAGCCAGGCCTTCAATACGTGGACCAAGACTGGCTGTAGCTTCCTTTGCGCCACCAACAGCAACAGCGTGAACCAGAACACGACCGGAGCCAACGACTCGGCCACGGCCCAGACCGGCGTGGCGAACGCCAACACCTTCAGCCAGACCAACGACGACCCGACAAAAAAGAACACCCTTACCACGAGGCAATTCGGCGGCCTCAACGTGCAGACCGGCTTCCAGAACGGCAAGGGCAACAAGGTTACTACCGACCAGCTGGCTGGCGGGGCTACGAACACGGCCAAGCAGACGGGTGACTACAACACCAACACCACGACGCAGGTTGAGATCGGATCGACCAATACGAGCACCCAGACGGGCGACTACAACAGCAACACGACGACGCAGACGGTCGGCGCGGGTAACGAGAACACCAGCACCCAGACCGGCGACCACAATACCAACACCACGAACCAGGCGCTGGCCGTGGACAACACGACGACCACGACGCAGAACGGCGACTGGAACAGCAGCACGACGAACCAGGGCGGCGGCGAGGACAACACCGCGACGACCAGCCAGTCGGGCGATGGCAACAGCTCGACGACCAACCAGGCGGGTTCGGACAATACGTCGAACGTGCAGCAGAGCGGCTGGGGCAACAGCTCCAACGTGACCCAGTTCAGCTCGAGCAGTTCGTTCAGGATCAGCCAGTAGGCGCGAGACTGGCGGTGGCTTGGCGCCAGTTGGGCTGGCCCCCCTCCTCCACGCTGCGCGTGGTCGCCCTCCCCCGCTACGCGGGGGAGGATTGGGCGCGCTGCGAGGTGGTGTCAGACGGCCAGCAGGTCCTGCTGGGCGGCAAGAAGCCTTGTCAGCTGCGCGAGGCCCATCGGCTTGGCGAAAAAATAACCCTGGAACTCACGGCAGCCGAGGCGGGCCAGCGTGCTCGCCTCCTCCTTGCGCTCGACGCCTTCGGCGGTGACGCCCAGGCCCATGGCGAAGGCGTAGATCATGGTGCTCTCGACCAGGGCGGACTGCACGGGGTCGTTGTCGATGCCCGAGACCAGCGAGCGATCGAGCTTGACGCGATCGAAGTGGAACTGGCGCAGGTAGCCGATGGAGGAATAGCCGGTGCCGAAATCGTCGAGGGCGATCAGGATGCCGCTTTCGCGCAGCGCTTCGATGATGTGCTTGGCGCGCTCGGGCTGGGCGACGAGGAAGGACTCGGTGACTTCGAGCTGCAGGCGGGCGGGCGGCATCTGCCATTCGTCGAGGATGGCGGTGATGGCTGACGCGAGGCCGGGATTGCGCAGCTGCATGCCCGAGACGTTGACCGAGACTTTCAGGCCATCGAGCGCGCCGATCTCCTCGACGGCACGGCGGAGCGCGAACATGCCGAGGTCGTCGATGAGGCCGGAA
>JAEYTN010000206.1 GCA_023433985.1 Pseudomonadota bacterium
ACCTCCGGTGATTCAGGAACAGGGGGAGGGCCGGGGCGCACCCCGGCCCGCTACGTCAGTTGCCGGCCTTGTAGATGAACCGCGAATACTCGGGGTCTTCCACGTTGTCCTTGTTGATGATGGCGAAGCCCGTCTCGACGCGCCGCGGCAGGCTGGTGACACCGGAGGCGTCGGCAGCGGCGAACTGCACCGCCATGTAGCCCATGTCGTATGGCTTCTGCGCCAGCACCAGCGACACCACGCCCTTGCCCATCAGTTCGATGGCTTCGAGCGTCGCGTCATAGGCCACTACCTGAACCGCTCCGCCGAGGCCCGCATTCACCACCGCGTTGCCGGCGCCGCCAGCCGAGAACACGTTGGTGCCGAACACGCCCACTAGGTCCTCGTTCTGCTCGATCACGGCGGCGGTCTGCTGTGCCGCCTTGTTCTGGTCGTCGAGGTTGTAGTCGGGCCCGAGCACCTTGATGTCCGGGAATTCCTTTTCCATCACCTCCTTGAAGCCCTGCTCGCGGCCCTCGACCGAGCTCACGTTGGGGTTGGTGGAGTTGATGTAGACGGTGCCCTTGCCGCCGATTGCCTCGGCCAGCCCGCGCGCCGAAATCCGGCCGCCCTCGACGTTGTCCGAGCCGATATACGAGATCGGGAACTTCACCGGACCGTCCACGTAGTCGCCGTCTCCCAGGAACGTGTCGACGGTGATGATCTTGATGCCTGCGTCCACGGCGTGCTGCAGTGGCGCCACCATCTGATCCTTCTCCACCGGCGCCGTGATGATGTAGTCGAGGTCGCCGCGCGCCACGAGTGCATCAAGGATCGGTGTCTGCGCCTCCACCCCCCAAGTCGGCGGCACCTGCGTCACCACCTCGATGCCGAGGTCCTTGGCCGCGGCCTCCACACCCAGCTGCATGACCTGGTAGAACGGGTCCACCACGCCCGGCAGGAAGCCGATCTTGATGTCGGCGGCACTGACCGTACTAGTTCCAAGCAGAAGCGCGCCCGCCAGGGCCGCCACGAAACGCGACGCAGAACGCATCGGAAATCCCTCCCTCGTTGTTCGCCCGCCGCTCCTTTGGAGCTCCTCCGGCGGGCCGGGCAACGATAGGCTGGCTCCCCGAGCTTTGTAAACGGGCCGAACAGCTCAGGGCGGATCGATCGTCCGGTTCGCCGCAATGGCCGCAAACCAGTTGGGCGGCCGCTCGATCATGCGCCGCACTTTCGGCCGCCCCTCGCCCTGGTGCAGCTTCAGCAGCGTGTCGCTCACCACCTCGTCGGCATGGGTAAGCCGCTGGTTGTGCCGCGCATATTCGACCCAGGTCGGGCTCTTGTAGCTCTCGGTCCACAGGTCGGTTTCCTGCAGGTCCCGCCGCAGCGTCCATTCACGCGCCCCGTCGCGCACGCGGATGCGCTTGCGGTCTGCCATCACCCTGAGAAACTCGCGCACGTCCTGCGGTCGGATCCGATACTCGATGCTCACCACGATCGGCCCCGAGCGCGGTTCGATCGGCAGCGCGATCTGCGGCTCCTTCCAGCGGTTGGCAGGGTCGAGATCGAGCGTCGAGCGCTTCGGCAGCACCAGCCAAAGCCCGACTGCCCCGCCCACGAGCATCGCGACGCCGGAGGCGAGCAGGGCGTTCCGCACCCCGAACTCCTCGCCCGCGAGGCCCCAGAGCCAGCTGCCCGCCGCCATGCCGCCGAACGTCGCCGTCTGGTAGAGCGACAATGCTCGCCCCACCACCCAGCGCGGGGTCGAAAGCTGCACCGTCACGTTGAACAGCGACAGCGCCAGCACCCAGCACGCCCCGCCGATCAGCAGCGCGAACCCGGTCAGCCACGCCGACGGGCTGACCGCGGAGAGGAACGCGCACACGGCAAACCCTGTGAAGGCCATCCGCACGATCGCCTCGCTCGAGAACCGCTCCGCCATCCGCGCACTTATCAGGGCGCCGCCCACCGCGCCGATGCCGAAGGCGCCGAGCAGCAGGCCATAGGTCAGTGGTCCGCCGTCGGGCATCTGCGCCGCCAGCACTGGCAGCAGCGCCAGGATCGAGATCGCCGTGAAGCCGAACAGGAACGCCCGCACCAGCACCTTGCCGAGCCCGGGCGACAGCGCCACGTAGCGCACCCCCGCCAGCATTGCCGAACCCACAGCCTCGCGCGGCAGCGTGCGGGTGGAGGGTGCCGGCTTCCAGCGCAGCAGCGCGAAGATGAGGAACACGTAGCTCAATGCGTTGACCGCGAACGCCGCCGCCGCTCCCGCCGCAGCCACGATCACGCCGCCCACCGCCGGTCCCAGGCTACGCGACAGGTTGAAGCCGACCGAGTTCAGCGCCACCGCCGAGCCCACGCTCGATCGCGGCACGAGGTCGCCGACCGAGGCCTGCCAGCTCGGGTTGTTGAGCGCCACCCCGCAGCCGATCAGGAAAGTGAAGGTCAGCAGCACCCAGGGTGTGATCAGCCCCAGCCAGGCGGTGATCGCCAGCGCCAGCGACACCGCGAACATGAAGCACTGCGCCAGCAGCAGCACCCGCCGGCGGGGGAAATTGTCGGCTATCGCGCCCCCGAGCAGCGAGAACAGCATGATCGGTAGCGAGGTAGAGGCCTGCACCAGCGCCACCAGGTCGACCGACGAGGTCAGCGCCGTCATCATCCACGCGGCGCCGACGCTCTGGATCAGTCCCCCGAAGCTCGAGGCGAGGTTGGCGATCCAAAGGGCCCGGAAATCTGGATACTGCAGCGGCTGCAGTATGCTGGCCCTCTCGTTTGCCAACGCGTCCTCCTCAGCTCAGGTAGCGGCGCTTCAGGTGCTCTTCGAAGTGCTTGGAGTTAAGCCGCTCGCCCGTCGCGCGTTCCAGCAGCTCGGGCGTCGAGTACATGCTGGCCTGGCTCCACACCTTCTCGCGCCGCCAGTCGTTCAGCCCGACGAACTGCCCGCGCCGCATCTGCTCGCGGGCGTCGGGCATGTCGCGCTCGATCGCCGCCCAGAGCTGCGCCGCAATGATTGCGCCCAGCGTGTAGCTCGGGAAGTAGCCGAGCGCACCCGATGGCCAGTGCACGTCCTGCATCGGCCCGTCCTTCATGTTGTCGAGCATCGAGAGCCCGAGGTACTCGCGCATCTTGGCATCCCACGCTTCCGGTACGTCGCGCGGCGCCATCGTGCCCTCGATCAGCTCCTTCTCGATCTCGAAGCGAAGGATCACGTGCAGCGGATAGG
>JAEYTN010000230.1 GCA_023433985.1 Pseudomonadota bacterium
CGAAACCGTCTCCGACGGCAACTTCCTCTATCGTCCAGGTGAAAAAAGCCGTGTGCGCCCATCAGTCCTCGTCAGCCTCAAGGTCGAGATCTTTGGGCAGCCGATCACTTGGCAGCCCGATTGGAAAGGGCAAGTCAGCCCGGTATCGAGCAGGACGTCTGTGGACCGGCGTGCAAAAGGGACCCCGTTAGCGGGGTGATCGGCGTCCAATAAGGACCCCTCATTTCGATGGTGTAGCCGTCTGCCTGGTTTTCCAGGTGGCGAGATCGGGATGTTGGTGGTGGAGACAGTCGTTCGGATTCGGCGCGAGCACGCCAGTGGCAAGGCGATCAAGGCGATAGCGCGAGATCTGCGGCTGTCGCGCAAGGTCGTGCGCAAGGCGATCCGGGCGCCGGAAGGGGCATTTGATTACCACCGCACGGTTCAGCCGCTGCCCCGGCTTGGACCGTTTCAGGAGCGGCTTGATGAGCTGCTGACGGAGAACGAGGCCCGCCACCGGCGCGATCGGCTGCGGATGACGCGGATCCATGACCTGCTGCGCCGCGAGGGCTTCGAGGGCTCCTACGATGCGGTTCGGCGCTACGCCCGGCGCTGGTCTGAAGCCCGCCGCAAGGATGCGGGCGATGGCGCTCCGGCCTTCATCCCGCTGCTGTTCCAGCCCGGCGAGGCCTACCAGTTCGACTGGAGCCACGAGGATGTGGAGATCGCCGGCAAGCCGATGCGGGTGAAGGTGGCGCACATGCGGCTGTGCGCGTCACGGGCGGTCTATGTCCGGGCCTACCTCAACACAAAGGCGCTCTAATTGCGCGCCGTTTTATGGCCGCTATGGGAAGAGGCCGAGGAACGCCTAATGACTGGAATTGGGGCGCAAAGCTGCCTCACACGTATACGCCGTGCTCGATCTGGAGGAGGTAGGTGGCTACTCGCTTCCTGCCCTCCACAGTATCCAGCAGATCGACTGGAACTTGCCAGCCCAGACCTCGCGCGGGCCTGCGAAGCCATCGCTTTGCCGTGCGCCGAGAGCCGAACACGGCGGCAGCCAGGCGCCGGACGCCCTCAATGTCGTCAATTCCAGTCGCTTGCGGGCCGAGATCACTCGCCATATCCGGCATCCTGTCGCCACTGCTTCCACTCCGCGTCGATGTAAGGCCGACCTTCCTCGGCGTTGATGAGCCGCATCACGAAGGTGCTGAACCCGGTGGCAGGGAGGATCACGCGCACGGGGCAGATCAGGTGGACGTGCGGAACGCCTATGCCCCAGTTCTTGCCGGGCACGTGGAAGATGGGCAGCACCGCGATCTGCAGGTCATCGCGTAGCTTCCCGGCAAAGCCTCGGCACAGCTCCCATATCTCGTGCAGTCGCGCGGGCCCGGATGGCGGGACTGCATCCGCATTGGGGAACCGCAAGGTGATGATCGTAGCCAGATGGTCGATCGTATCGCCGCTGCTCGCGTGATACTCGCGAGCCAGGGCCTGATAATCCGCGAGATGATCCGGTGCGCCCCGTGGCAACATGGCATCGTGGCGGTAGCAGGTGGGTAGGGGCCAGGCCGCCGAAGCATCTGGCGATCGGTCGACTGGAAACAGCCGCTTGAAGATGACATCTGAGAGGGTGCGCTTGGCCTTGGCGGTGCCAGCCTGCACTGTGCCGTAGCTGATGTCGGGGTTCGCGCCGGTGATCGGCGCGTAGTCGCATCCCGGCGGTGCGTTGTGCTTCTTCGCGACCATCAGATCGTCCCCTCAAACGAGGGGGTCTCGAGCGCGAGGATGATCCCACGTTCACGCTCCATGTCGCTCATGTACGGCGGTGTCGGCTCGCAGTGGAGACCCCAGCCGGTGGCCTGGACGTACGGCCCTTTGCCGGCCGTCGGGATCAGCCACAGGTGGCCGTCGCGTCGCCGCCAGGCGAGATAGCGGCACAGCCAGTTCTCGTTGCTCCGCAGCAGGATATCGAAGCTCGAGCCCCTGTCAGCATCGAAGCGCTGCAGGATCATGTCGGACTGGCTCGAATGCGCGATCAGGTTGCACTCGGGATAGAGCAGCGGCCGGTTGAGCGAGGTCGCCGCCATGACCAGAGCTGCAAAGCGCGCCACCGCGCAGCCGGTGAGGAGACCGTTCCTCTTGTCTGCGTCGCTGTCGATCAGCGCGCCGACGGCCCGGACGAACGCCTCGTGGCGGTTCGCTACCCGTTGCGTCGAAGGCGGCAGAACGGGCTCGCCGCTGAGCGGCGAGATATAGGGGATGTAGTTCACGGTAAGTCTTCCTTGTCGGGAGCGCGCGCCGAGCTTTGCGCTCCCTCTTGAGTTTGTTTCCTAACTCGCTCGGCCTCGTGGCCAGCTCGTCTTCATTCTATGGGGGTCAGGCGGTGCGCCGCGGCACCGCGCCGGCGCTCACGGCGCCAGCAGGATCGCATCGGCGTGCAGCAGGCCGAAATTGCGTTCGGCTTCGTTCGCCCACGGTGCTGCCGCTCCCCGCACTCCGCGATTGAGCACGAAGCACTCGCCGTGTGCGTCGCCGCCATCGGGATCGGGCACCAGATAGCACAGGCGCTCGAGGTTGACCCAGAGCCGCATGGCCGGGTGCTTCTCGACCTTGCCGGCTCGGCAGATGATGACGGTAAAGTAGAACGTGGGCCTGCCGTCGGTAGTCGAGCCAGGCTCGATCACCAGCACCGTGGTGCGCGTCTCGCGCACGGCCTCGGTCAGGTCGTACGGGTATCCATCGGCGGTCGGCACCAGACAGAGATTTTCGGCAGGAAAGTTCACGCCTTCCTGCAACGCCGGGGGCATGTAGGCTTGCGCTTCCTCGGTTCGGTAGCACAGCATCGAGCCGAGGATGTGACCGGCCTTGTAGGCGCGCGCATAGCGGGCACGAGATTCTTCGGTTGGGTACTTCATGGAAAGTGCTTTCGAGGCTGCGCCCGGCCGGCTGCAGGTCCGGGCGCATCAGTGATCTTTCACCTTTCGGCGTCAGCCACTAACCTCTGCTTCT
>JAEYTN010000237.1 GCA_023433985.1 Pseudomonadota bacterium
ACTCGGGATAGCGCGCGCCCTCGTTCTCGATCAGCTTGCGCAGAGCCCGCCCGTCGCTGTCGCAGATGCAGTTGCGGGTGAGGCGCACCGCGAACTCCACCAACTCGCCCGCGATGTCGCGGGGCCGGTCAGGGAAGGTCGCCAGCGTGGCGACCATCACGGTGCTGGAGCGCTCGGTGATCGACCGCACCACTTCGGCGAACAGCTTCTCCTTGTCGCCGATCTGGTTGTAGATCGTCTGCCGGGAGACGCCCGCCTCCTCGGCGATGGCGTCGATCGAGGCGCCGGTAAAGCCGTCGCGGACGAAGACCGCAGTCGCCGCCGAAATGATGGCGCAGCGCTTGTTGTAATTGCCCCGCTGCGTGGCAGGGCTGCGATCGGGCTCATGGCTGATGTCCATGATTGTCAGGATAATGGTGCTTGACGAATTGGACAAGAGTGTCCAAAACTGATTTGGACAATGGTGTCCAAATTCGTGGACGCATTCGTCATCAGCGGTGGCAGCAAGCCGGGTAAGCCGGCCGGGATTTGGATCCGACGCGCGAGGGTGGATACGCGCGCGACACGTCCCCGCCTTCGCTGAACAGCCCTGACATGGGCGAGAACAGAAACAAGCAGCGCTTCTTGGGAAAGGTCGCTGGAATGAACACTAGTCTTTTGAAATCGGCCGTCGTGCTCGGCCTGCTGTCGGTCATCGGACCGGTAGCCATCGATATGTACCTGCCGGCGTTGCCGGAAATCGGCCGCGCCCTCGACGCCACCGACGCGCAGGTGCAGCTCAGCCTCATGGCCTTCATGGGTGCCTTCGCCCTCTGCCAGCTCATCTATGGGCCGGTGAGCGATATGGTCGGCCGCAAGCCGCCACTCTACTTTGGCATCGCGCTGTTCATCCTTGGCTCGGTGCTCTGCGCCGTCGCGCCGTCGATCGAGTGGCTCGTCGCCGCCCGTGTCCTGCAAGGCATCGGCGCCTGTGCGCCAATGGCGCTGCCGCGCGCCATCGTTCGCGACGAGCATACCGGTGCCGATGCGGCGCAGCTCTTCAGCCTCATCATGCTGGTCTTCTCGGTGTCGCCGATCCTGGCGCCGCTGGCAGGCAGCGTGGTGATCCAGTTCGGCGCCTGGCCGCTGCTGTTCTGGACCATGGGCGCCGTCGGCGTGCTCGGTCTCCTGCTGCTCGTCTTCGTGCTCAAGGAGACGCGGCCAAGGCACCTGCGTACCGAAAGCTCCATCGGCTCGGCGCTGCGTGGCTACGGGACGCTGCTCGTCGATGGCAGCTTCATGGGCCTCGTACTGATCGGCGGCTTCGGAATGTCCGCCTTCATGGGCTTCCTTGGCAATTCGAGCTTCATCTTCATCGAGCACTACGGGTTGACGCCGACGCTCTACAGCCTCGCCTTCTCGGTGAATGCGGTGTCGTTCTTCGCCGTCTCGCAGTCCACCGGCTACATGGTGAAGCGCTTCGGGCTTCCGCGCGTCGTCCGTGTCGCTGTCACCGGCTTCACCGTCACCATGCTGCTGCTCGCCGGCATCTTCTGGTCTGGCATCGACAGCCTCTGGGTGCTCTCGGGCCTGATGTTCGTCGCGTTCGGCTTCCTCGGCCTCGTGCTGCCGACTACCGGCACGCTGGCCATGGAAGAGCACGGCGAGTTCGCCGGCACCGCCTCGGCACTGATGGGCACGGTCCAGATGGTCATGGGCGCCGTATCGATGGGCCTCGTGGGCATGTTCAACAACGGCACGGCTCTGCCGATGGTGACTGGTTTCGCGGTCTGCGCGGTCGCAGCCTTTATCCTGACGCAGATCACCATCCGGATGCCCTCCGCCCCGGCGGTCAGCCAGCCGGCCGAGTGAGTCTCCGGCACGCAGAAAAGCAAAGGCCCGGGAGCGATCCCGGGCCTCGTCGTTTGGCGCGACGCGCCTCAGTCCTTCGGCATGTCCGGGCACACGTAGGGCACCGTCGCGGGGACGTACTTCTCTTCCTGCGCGCTATCGCCGAGCTTGAGGCTCAGCACCAGCTCCGCATCCGTCAGCGAGACGATGTCGGCGTTGATGTCCATGCCGTCCTCGTTCCACTTGAGCGCGTTGTCCGCGACGAGCTCCCAGGCCGAGAGGCGGTGCGTCTCCCAGCAGCTGTCCTGAACCAGCGTACCGTCCGAGAGGAAAATCTTCATCACGCCCGGCAGGCCGTTGTCTTCTGCCCGGGTCCAGACCCGATCGGTCAGGCCCTGCTTGTGCGCCTTGGCTTCGGCCGCCGATTCAGTCGGGCTGTCCTCGGCGAAGGCAGGTAGGGCAGGGGCGGAGCCGACGCCCCACATGGCGAGCAGCGCGAACAGGGCGGCTTTGCTGGTCATTGGCGGGGTCTCCGATGGCTGGGGCTGAGTTGGGGAGCAAATCGCTCGACCACAAGTGTCGACCTGTCATCGCGGCGAAATTCAGTACGGCCGCCACCGAATGGCAGCGGCCGTGAAATCGTCAGGCGGGCTGGCGGATGCCGAGCACGCGATCCTTGCCGCGGATGCGCTCCCGCGCCTGCTTGGGCCACAGGCCATATTCCGCGCCGTCGAGCACATGGTTCGCGTGGATAGCCCAGTTCGGATCCTCGAGCGCGCCCCGGGCGAACGCCACGAGGTCGGCCTCACCGTTCTGCAGGATCGCCTCGGCGTCCTCGGGCGTGTCGATCAGGCCCACGGCCACCGTCGGGATGCCGGCGGCCCGCACGGCCTTGCTGAGCGGCACCTGGTAGAGCGGCGCCGGCTTCAGGCCATAGCCCTCGAAGCCACCCGAAGAGCAGTGGATCGCATCGACGCCGCGCGTCTTCAGCTCCGCGGCGAGCACGAGCGAATCCTCGATCGTCCAGCCGCCTTCCGTGCCGTCGGTCGCCGAGATGCGGACCAGCAGCGGCTTGTGCGCCGGCCATGCGGCCCGCACTGCCTCGGTGACCTCGAGCGCGAAGCGCATGCGGTTCTCGCGGCTGCCGCCATACCGGTCGGTACGCTGGTTCGCCAAAGGCGACAGGAACTGGTTGATCAGGTAGCCGTGGGCCGCGTGGATCTCGACCACATCGAAACCAGCATCGTCGGAACGCCGGGCGGCGTCGGCAAAGTCCTGGACGGTATTGCGGATGCCCGCCTCGTCCAGCGCGACGGGCGTGGTGAAGCCAGGCTTGTCGGCGTGGATCACGGCGCTCGGCGCTACCGGGGTCCAGGCCTCGAAGGCGGAGTCGGCCTTCTCCTCCTCCGTCTCGTCGAAGCCGTTGCGCCAGCCGAGCGGCGTCGAGGCCTTGCGACCCGCGTGCGCCAACTGGATACCGGCCGCCGAGCCTTCCTGATGCAGGAAATCGACGATGCGCCTGAGCGGCCCGACCTGCCCATCTTCCCACAGGCCGAGGTCGCCGTAGGAAATGCGCGCCTCGGGGTTCACGCCGGTCGCCTCGACAATGACAAGGCCGAAACCGCCGAGGGCGAAGCGGCCGAGATGCACGAGGTGCCAGTCGTTGGCGTAGCCGTGCCTGGCCGAGTACTGGCACATCGGCGCGACCACGGTGCGGTTGCGCAGGGTGAGTTCACGCAAGGTGAGCGGGGAGAAAAGCTGGGACATAGAGGTCTGCCTAGGAAATCGACGGCGCGACTGTGCACACCTCAGCATCCATCGGCAAGTGCCGATGTAACGGGTCTGGCATGCGCTCACTCCTGGGGCGCTCGCCGTCATGCCCGCGCGAACTTGCGCGGGCACTGCATTTCTGCACCGTCAGTTGGTGACGGTGTAGACCGTGAGGCCGCCGGGAGCCACGTTCATGCGTTGTCTCGCCTCGCCGACGCCGAACGTGCCCGCATCCACGTCCCAGCAACCGGCCGAGACGGTGAACTGGTAGCGTCCGCCGGACGGAATCGCCATTCCCTCGGGCAGGCGGTTAAGGCCGTAGGTCGAGGCGTTGCAGTTGGAGATCAGCACGGCGTGGAGCTGGTCGCTGGTCGCGTTTACCACCTCGATCGTCCCCGTGGCGGTTCCCGGCTCCACCAGATCGCCGCCGGTAATCCACGCGTCACCCGAGCAGGCGGCAAGCGGCACGACGAAAAGCATCGCGGCAAGGCCGCGTTGGATAAACTGCATAGTGAATTTCCCCCATGCGCCACATTTCTGGTGGCGACTTCCCCAATGACAGCAAGTGCTAACAGAGACTGTGTGGCGTCTCAACAAAAGACGCTCGGGGCAGGTAAATACTTGGGGTGCCTCGGCGTTTTTGTCAGGCAGCCTGCGTGCGGCGGTGGCCCGAGACTTCGGCCCCGGCATCGCGCGGCAGGATCAGCAGCTGGAGCGAAGCGACGACGCAGAGCGCGCCGACGACGATGAACGCGACGCGGAAGTCTTCGAGCGTCAGGGCGGGAGCCGAGCGCACGACCTGCGACAGGTTGAGGATCGCGGCCGCCAGCGCCACGCCGAACACCATCGATACCTGCTGGAACATGCTCGACAGGGTCGAGGCCGAGCTGCGCTTGTCGCCATCGACATCGGCGAAGGCGAGGGTGGCGAGCGCGGTGAACTGCATCGAGCGGGTCAGGCCGGCGACGAACAGGATCATCAGGGTCAGCGGGTAGAAGCTCGTCGGCGTGAGGTAGCCGCAGGCGGCGATGGCCAGTCCGGCCAGCGTGCCGTTCACCGTGAGAATGGTGCGGAAGCCGAGCCGGCGCAGGATCGGAGTCGTCGCCGACTTCATCAGCAGGTTGCCGAGGAAATACACCAGCACGAGCCCGCCGGCCTCGAGCGCATCGAGGCCGAAGCCGACCTGGAACATCAGCGGCAGCAGGAAGGGCGTCGCGTTGATCGTCAGCCGCAGCACCGCACCGGCCATCGCCTCCGAGGCCGCGAAGGTCGGGATGCGGAGCGTCGAGAGGTCGAGCAGCGGATGGCTCGTCCGCCTCAGCCACAGCACGGCGCCCACGCCGACGACGAGGCCGAGCCCAGCCAGCGCCGCCGCTACCGGCATCGGCAGCGTGCCCTGCGCGAGGGCGTCGAAACCGTAGAGCAGCGCCGCGAGACTAATCGCCGTCAGGACGAAGCCGACGAAGTCGAACGGATGGGCCTTGAACTCGGTATCCTGCTTCACGATCCGCAGCACCAGCAGCATGCCGGCGATGCCGAGCGGCACGTTGATCAGGAAGTTCCAGTGCCACCCCACATAGGTGGTAAGGAAGCCGCCCAGCGCCGGACCCACCACCGGCGCAAACAAGGCCGGCCACACCGTCAGCCCGATCGCCTGGACGATCTCCGACTTGGCGACTGTCCGGAGCACGATGATTCGGCCGATCGGGAACATCAGTGCGCCGCCCGCGCCCTGCACGATGCGGGCCAGCACGAACTGCGTCAGGTCGGCCGCGAGCCCGCAGGCGAGCGAGGCGAGGGTGAAGACGAGCATCGCGGCAAGAAACACCCGGCGCGCCCCGAGCCGGTCCGAGAGCCAGCCCGCCACCGGGATGAACACCGCCGCCGTCAGCATGTAGGCGGTGACGCCGATGCTCATTTCGAGCATGCCGACCCCGAAATCCTCCGCCATTTGCGGCAAGGCCGTGACGATGATCACGCCATCGAGGATCTGCATGAAGAACGAGGCGGCGACGACGAGGGCGACGTTGCGCGAATGTGCGGAGAAGGTCTGGGACATCGGCGACTGGCAGAAGTTCGTGGCCCATGGATACACCGGCGGAATGGTTTTGCGCGAACAATCGTCGCTGCCGCCCATCCGCCCATCGTAGGGCCCGGGCGCTCCTGACAGTTTCGCGCCACCCCGTCCGCTAGGGTCCTTCCAACGACAACGAAGGAGAGACCGATGTCCACCGACCCCAAGAAGTCCATCCTCCGCGGGCTCACGACCGTCGCCTACAGGGCCGATGACTGGGCCGCAGCCAAGGCATGGTACACCGAGTTCCTCGGCCTCGAGCCCTACTTCGACCGGCCGGGCTACGCGGAATTCCGCGTCGGCGACCATGAGCATGAGCTCGGCATCCTCGACGCCAGGTTTATCGACATGCTGGGCGGCCAGCAGGTGCCGGCCGAAGGCCGCAGCGGTTCGGTGGTCTACTGGCACGTCGATGATGTCGATGCCGCCATCGAGCGCGCCCTGGACCTCGGAGCCACGCTGCACCACCCGCCGCGCGATTTCGGCGAGGGCTTTATCGGCGCCAGCGTGGTCGACCCGTTCGGCAACCTGCTGGGCTTCATGTACAACCCGCATTACCTCGAAATGCTGGAGCGCTGACGGCTTGCGGGAAGACCGGGACGGGGGTTCTCTGTGGCTCCCGTCATTTTCGGATTCCCGGTC
>JAEYTN010000251.1 GCA_023433985.1 Pseudomonadota bacterium
CGGCGAGGGCACCCGAGATGGTGAAGACGAACAGCGTCACCTGCGTCACCTTGATGCCGCGCAGCGGCGCCGCCACCGGGTTGGAGCCCAGCGCGAAGATCTGGCGCCCGACCCGGGTGTGCATGGCGAAGATGTAGGTGAGCAGCGCCACGCCGAAGGCGATGAAGATGATCCACGGAATGCCGAAGACCGGCGAGGTCTGCGACAGGCCCTTGAGCTCGGAGGGAATCCACTGCCGGTCGATCTGCTTGGCGTTCGAGATGATGAAGGTGAGGCCGCGATAGAGGCTCAGGGTGCCCAGCGTCACGATGATCGCGGGCAGACGGAAGAGGGTGATCAGCAGGCCATTGCCCAGGCCCAGCAGCGCGCCGACCAGGATCGACAGCGGAATGCCGGTCCACCACGGGATATCGAAGCCGAACCAGGTCGCGTCGTAGCGGTAGAGCATGCCGCTGACCATGGCCGAGACCCCCAGCATCGAGCCGATCGACAGATCGACATGGCGGGCGACGATCACCAGCATCTGCCCCATGGCGCCGATCATGATCAGCGGGGTGAGCAGCAGGATGATGCGGAGCTGGTCGAGGGTAAGGAACTGCGGCTTGACCGCGCCGACGGCGAGGCAGAAGAGCACGATCATCACGGCGATGCCGGTCTCGCGCCGGAGCAGGATCGAGCGGACGAGGTTCATGCCGCCACCTCGCGCTGACCGCGCGGAACGGCGGCACTCATCACCTTCTCCTGCGTCGCTTCGGCGCGCGGGATTTCGGCGGTGAGCCGGCCCTCCGCCATCACCAGCACGCGATCGCACAAGGCAAGCAGCTCCGGCAGTTCTGAGGAGATGAGCAGGATGGCTTTGCCCTCGCGGGCGAGTTCGCCGATCATGTCGTAGAACTCGGCTTTCACGCCGATGTCGATGCCGCGCGTCGGCTCGTCCAGGATGAGGATGGAGGGGTCGGCGAGCAGCCAGCGGGCGAGGATCGCCTTCTGCTGGTTGCCGCCCGACAGCTCGCCGATCGGCTGGTTGATCGAGGCGAGCCGGATGCGGAGCTTCTGCACCGCATCGCGCGCCAGGGTCTTTTCGAGGGCGCGGCGGATAATGCCGCCCGGTGCGATCCTGCCGGGGACGGCCGCGGAGATGTTCTGCTCGACCGACAGGGTACGGAAGATGCCCGCGACGGCCCGATCCTCGGGTACGAAGGCGAGCCCGAGCGCGATGGCCTCGTCGGGCTGGCGGATATCCACGGGCTTGCCGTGCACCTTCACCGTGCCGCTCTCGGCCGGAGCGACACCGAAGATGGCGCGCGCCACATCGGTACGGCCGGCGCCGACCAGACCGCCGAGGCCGACGATCTCGCCGCGCCGCACGGCGAAGCTGATGTCGTTGAACACGCCCGGCAGCGTCAGGCCCTGCACCTCCAGCGCCACCTCGCCGATGCGGGCGGCCTCCTTGTGCAGATATTCCTTCAGCGGCCGGCCGATCATCAGGCGGATGATGTCGGCGTCGGACAGCTTCTCGATCGTGTCGGTGGCGATCTTGCTGCCGTCGCGGAAGATGGTGACGCGGTCGCAGAGCGCACGCACCTCCTCGAGCCGGTGCGAAATGAAGATGATGGTGCGGCCTTCGTCGCGCAGCCGCCGGGCGATGCCGAACAGGGTCTCCACCTCGCGGGGGGTGAGGGGGGCGGTGGGCTCGTCCATGATGATGAGCCGGCTGTCCGAAACGAGGGCGCGGGCGATCTCGACCATCTGCTGGTCGGCGATGGAGAGGCCGCGCATGGGCTTCGTCACATCGATGCGGACGCCGAGCAGGTCCATGTAGTGCCGCGCCTGCCGCGTCATCTCCGCCCAGGGCACCGAGCCGAACCAGCCGCCTTCGCCGCCGAGCACGAGGTTTTCCGCCACGCTCAGGTCGGGGAAGGAGATCGGCTCCTGATGGATGAGCGTGATGCCGAGCTTCTGCGCGGCGTGCGGGCTCGGGACTTCCACCGGCGCGCCGTTGAGCGCGATCGAACCCCGGGTGGGACGGTGCACCCCCGCCAGGATCTTCGCGAAGGTCGATTTGCCGGCGCCGTTCTCCCCCAGCAGCGCATGGATCTCGCCAGGCATCAGGTCGAGATCGACGTCGCGCAGCACCTCGACACCGGCGAACGACTTCGAGATGCCGCGGGCGGCGATCAGCGGCGTGCCGGTGGCGTCGACACTCATGCGGGCACCGGGGCTTCAGGGTGGATCAACCCCTCTGCCTTGAGGTCGGACCAGAAGCTTGCCGGAATCGGCGCGGCGAGCGAAGCGACGTTCTGCGTCACCTCCTCGGGCCGGGAGCCGCCGGGGATCACCGAGGTGACGGCGGGATGGGCGAGGAGGAACTGCAACGCTGCGGCGGGGAGCGCCACGCCATGCGCCGCGCAGACCGCCTCGATGCCGCGCACCTTGGCCTGCACTTCGGCCGGGGCTTTGGCATAGCCGTAGTTGGCGGCGCCCTGCGAGCCGGTGACGAGGATGCCCGAGGCGAAGGGGGCGCCAATGATGACGGAGACGCCGCGCTTCACGCATTCGGCCATGCCGGTGGTGAGGCTCCCCTGGTCGATCAGGGTGTAGGGCATGGCGACGAGGCAGAAATCGAGCTGCACCTGCGTGGCGGTCCTTTCGAGCGCCTCGTTGGTGTTGATGCCCATGCCGTAGGCCTTGATGTGGCCGGTGCGCTTCAGCTCCTCGAGCGCCTTCATGCCGGAGCCGACCAGCGCCTTTTCGTGCTCTAGCTGCCTTTCGACGCCATGGTAGGCGACGTCGAGGTCGTGGATGACGAGCGCATCGACGGTATCGAGCGCGAGGCGCTGCAGCGCGCCTTCGTACGAGCGCATGATGCCGTCATAGGAATAGTCGAAGCGGACCTCGAAGTTGAGGCCGCCGGCCCAGGGGCCACGGTCGAAGGTGCCGGGGTCGGCGGGCCGGTGCAGGGTACGGCCGACCTTGGTGGTGATCTGGAATTCGGCGCGCGGGCGGGTGCGAAGGAAGCCGCCGAGGCGATGTTCGGAAAGGCCACGGCCATACCAGGGGGCGGTATCGTAGTAGCGGACCCCGGCGTCCCACGCCGCCTGCAGCGTGGCCTGCGATGTCGGCTCGTCGACGCGGTTGTAGAGCTCGCCCAGATGCGCGGCACCGAAGCCGAAAACGGGCAGTTCGAGCGTGGTGTTCCCTACCTTGCGGCGTGACGAAACCGTAAGCGACATAGCAGCAGACCTCCCAAAGGCAACACGGCGGGTTGGCTCCCGCTCCGACCTTTGGCGCAACTTGTCAGACAAAAATTTGTTTGACAAGTCCTGACACCCCGCTCATTCCTGATGCCCAATGGCCGCCGGTAGAGTGGCCGAAAGGGAGGGCGGCTGATGCCCACGGGCGTCCATTTCCGCTGTTTTGCCTGGGCTTTCCGGCCGGTTGACGACGGCCGGACGAGCTTGTGCGCATGAGCAGGGCTCCGTCCAGACCCGCCCTCGTGCCGGCCGAGGAAAACGGCTTCGCCGATTTCGAGCGGGAGCGGTCCAGCGAGCATTTCGGCACACTGGAGCGCCGGCCGATCGCCGAGCAGGTGGCCGCCCGCATCATGGGCATGATCAAGTCGGGCAACCTCAAATCCGGCGACCGCCTGCCCACCGAGGCGCAGATGACGATCGCGTTCGGCATCTCGCGGCCGCCGCTGCGCGAGGCGCTGAAGGCGCTGACCCTGATGGGGGTGCTGTCGAGTCGGCAGGGCGGGCGCTACACCGTCACCGACCTGTCGCCGAGCCGGCTGGTGGCGCCGTTCAACACCATGCTGAGCGTCGCCGACTACGACGTGCACCAGCAGTTCGAGACGCGCACGGTGGTCGATCTAGAACTGGTGCGGCTCGCTGCGGTGCGCGGATCACGGGAGCAACTGCAGCGTATCCACAAGCTGGCGGTGGATGGGCGGGCGTTTCACGACGATCCGGTGGCGTTCCGGCTGATCGACATCGAGTTCCACCAGGCGATCAACGATGCGGCGGGCAACGCGCTGCTCTCGTCGCTGGCGCAGGTGCTCTACGACCTGGGGCTCGACGTGCGGCGCATGGCGTCGGAGATGCCGGGGGTGATCCCGAAGAGCGTGGAGCAGCATATCGTGATCGCCGATGCGCTGCTCGCCGGCGACGGTGAGGCGGCCGCGGCTGGGTACCGGCGCCACCTGGAGCATGTCCGCGATACGACCATCCAGTCGGTCGCCAACGACAAGAAGGCTTCTGCCCCATGAGTTCCGCGTTCCGCATCAAGGAGATGCGTGTCTACAACATCAAGCCGTCGGAGAAGGCGGGGACCTATTTCAGGGGCGGCGACGCGAAGCACTGGCTGGTGGATTCGCTGATCTCCAACCCGATGTCGGGCTACGCGCAGTATCGCGAGAAGCGGTCGAGCTGGGGGATCGGGGTGCTCGGCGCCATCGTCGTCGAACTCGAGACCGAGGATGGCGTGGTCGGCGTCGCAACGGGGTCGGGCGGCGTGCCGGCGGCGTGGATGATCCATCACCATTTCCGCCGTTTCATCGTCGGGCAGGACGCGCGCAACATCAACATGATCTGGGACCAGCTCTACCGGAGCTCGCTGCCCTATGGCCGCAAGGGGCTGCCGATCATGGCGATCTCGTGCGTGGACCTGGCGCTGTGGGACCTCGTGGGCAAGGTGCGGGGCGAGCCGGTCTACAACCTGATCGGCGGCAAGGCGCGCGACGAGATCACGTTCTACTGCACGACGCCCGAGCCCACGGCGATCAAGGCGCTCGGCTTCTGGGGCGCCAAGGTGCCGCTGCCCCACAGCCATTTCGACGGAGAGGAGGGGCTCAGGGGTAACTACGAGTTCCTGAAGCGGCACCGGGAGAGCGTGGGGCCGGATTTTCCGCTGATGGTAGACTGCTACATGTCGCTCACGGCCGAGTATGCGATCCGCCTGGCGGAGCTGTGCAAGCCGCTCAACATCCACTGGTGGGAGGAGGTGCTCTCACCGGACGACGTGGAGGGCTTCCGGCTGATCAAGGCGGCGCACCCGACGCTCAAGTGGACGACGGGCGAGCACGAATATACGCGCTACGGCTTCCGCCGGCTGCTCGAGGAGCGGCTGCTCGACATCGTGCAGCCGGACGTGATGTGGGTGGGCGGATTGACCGAGACGCTGCGGATTGCGGCGCATGCTTCGGCTTATGACACCG
Source organism: Pseudomonadota bacterium (assembly GCA_023433985.1). Lineage (GTDB taxonomy): Bacteria > Pseudomonadota > Alphaproteobacteria > Rhizobiales > Devosiaceae > Devosia_A. Next base: position 5,216 of record JAEYTN010000251.1, read on the forward strand.
TCGTCGTGCCGCATGGGTCGGGGCCGTACTCATACCAGTTCATCGCCAGCCAGACGGGGCCGGCCTTCTGCGAATACGTGGCGGCGAGCCCGGACGGGAAGTCGATCCAGCCGGTGTTCGGCGAGCTGTTCGAGGGCGAAGCAATGCCGGTGAACGGTCGGCTGCGGGTATCGGACGCGCCGGGGTTCGGGATGGTGCTGGCGGGGCGGGAGGGGCTGGAGTTGCTGGTCTGACGCCGGGTTTGCCGTCCGAGCCCTCAGCTCGCTTCCAGCAACTGCCGTGAATACTCGTCGCGCACATCGCGGGCTCGCAGCTGCTCGCGGGTCAGCGTTTCCACCGTCCGGGCGTTGCGCATCACCATCAGCCGCTCGCACATGTAGCTGATGACCGCGAGGTCGTGGCTGACGATGACGAAGGTGAGGCCGAGCTCCTGCCGCAGCCGGTTGAGCAGGTTCAATATCTCCGCCTGGATCGAGACGTCGAGGGCCGAGGTCGGCTCGTCGAGCAGCAGGATGCGGGGTTGCAGCGCGAGGGCGCGGGCGATGGCGACGCGCTGGCGCTGGCCGCCGGAGAGTTCATGCGGGAAGCGGAACTGGAAGCGGGCGCCAAGCCCGATCAGCTCCAGCAGTTCCGCCGCGCGACCGAGCGGGTTGGCGATGCCGTTGATGACCATCGGCTCGGCGATCTGCTGGCCGATGGTGTAGCGCGGGTGGAGCGAACCATAGGGGTCCTGGAACACCATCTGCACGGTACGCGCGAGGTCGCGTTGCCTGGTGGTGCGCGCATCCATGCCATTGATGGCGATGCGGCCCGTCCAATGCCGGTTGAGCCCCACCATGGTGCGCAGGATGGTCGATTTTCCCGAGCCCGACTCCCCGACGAGCCCGAAGCTTTCCCCCTCGGCCGCCGTGAAGCTGACATTGTCCACGGCGGTGGAACCCGAAAACTGGACGGTGAGCTTTTCGACTTCGATCATGATGCTGCCTCCAGCCACGAGGCCTCGCGGTTGAGCGTGGGCAGCGGTTCGAGGGAGCCGTCGATGTGCGGCAGGCAGGCGATCAGGCCCTGTGTATAGGGATGCCGGGCGGCGCGGAGGTTCTTGGCGTCGAGCGTTTCGACGATGCGGCCGGCATACATGACGATCACCCGGTCGCAGAATTTCGACACGAGGTTGAGGTCGTGGCTGATGAAGATGAGGCCCATGCCGCGGCGCGTCACCAACTCGTCCATGATCGACAGCACCTGGGTGCGCACGGTGACGTCGAGGGCGGAGGTGGGCTCGTCGGCGATCAGCAGGTCGGGCTCGCGCACCACCATCATGGCGATCATCACGCGCTGGCCCATGCCGCCCGAAAGCTCGTGCGGGTAGAGGCCCATCACCCGTTCCGGTTCGCGGATATGCACCGCCTCCAGCGCGGCCACCGCCCGCGTGTGCGCCTCGGCGCGGGAGAGCCTGCGGTCGCCGATGCGGATCGCCTCGATGATTTGCCTGCCGACGCTCATCACCGGGTTCAGCGAATATTTCGGGTCCTGCAGGATCATGCCCATGCGGCCGCCGCGCAGCGACCGGCGCAGCCTGGGCGAGCCGGCCTTTAGGTCGATGCCGTCGAAGCTCAGCCGGTCGACGCTGACGCGCGCATAGGAGGGCAGTACGCCGAGCAACGAGCGACCGGTGAGGCTCTTGCCCGAGCCGGATTCGCCGACGATGCCGAGCTTCTCACGGCCGAGCGAGAAGCTGACGCCGCGCACCGCATCGTGCCACTGGCCCTCGTCGTTGCGGAAGGCGACGCGCAGGTTGCCGATTTCAGCGAGCGGGGCGGTCAATTGCGCTGCCTCAGGTGCGGGTCGAGCAGGTCGCGCAGGGCGTCTCCCAACAGGTTGAAGCCGAGCGACACGGTGAAGATGGCGATGCCGGGCACCGTCGCCACCCACCACTGGTCGAAGATGAACTTGCGGCCCGTCGAGATCATCGCGCCCCATTCGGGCAGCGGCGGCTGCGCGCCGAGCCCGATGAAACCGAGGCCGGCCGCGGTGAGGATGATGCCCGCCATGTCGAAGGTCATGCGGACGATCACGGACGAGAGGCACATCGGGATGACGTGGAAGACGATGATCCGGAACTCGCTGGCGCCGGCGAGGCGCACGGCGTTGACGTAGTCGGAGTTGCGCACCACCAGCGCCTCGGCCCGCGCCAACCGGGCGTAGGGCGGCCAAGCGGTGAGTGTGATGGCGAGCGCGGCGTTGACGATTCCGGGCCCGAGCGCGGCGACGAAGGCCAGTGCCAGCAGCAGCTTGGGGATGGCGAGGAACACGTCGGTGATGCGCATGAACACCGCGTCGATCCAGCCGCCGCGCGTGCCGGCGACGGCACCGATGATCAGCCCGACCGGCGCCGAGGTGACGATCACCAGCGCCACGATCAGGAGCGTCAGGCGCGAGCCGTGCACCAGCCGGGAGTAAATGTCGCGGCCCAGTTCGTCCGCCCCGAACCACCATTCGGCGCTCGGCGCGGCGAGGCGAGCCGAGAGCGTGGGCAGATACGGGTCGTGCGTCGCGATCCACGGCGCGAACGCCGCAACGAAGATCAGCCCCAGCACGATGACGAGCCCGACGACGCCGAGCGGGTTGCGGAAGAAGCGGCGGGCGAAGCCGCGGAACTCCTTCCAGCGCGCGGCGCGGAGGGCGGCCTTCGGATCGATTGTTTCGGTCGCGGTGGTCATTTGGCAAGGCTCCGCGAGCGGGGGTCGAGGGCGGCGTAGAGCACGTCGCTCAGCATGTTGAGCAGCACGAAGACGACGCCGACCAGCAGCGTGCCGCCGAGCACGGCGTTCATGTCGGCGGCGAACAGGCTCGAATAGATGTAGTTGCCGATGCCGGGCCACGAGAAGATGGTCTCGACCAGCACCGAGCCCTCGAGCAGGCCGCCATAGCTCAGCGCGATCACCGTCACGAGCGGGATCATGGCGTTGCCGAGCGCATGCCGTACCACGACGGTAAACTCGCTGGCGCCCTTCAGCCGGGCGGTGAGCACGTACTCGCGGCTCAGCTGGTCGAGCATTACTGAGCGGGTCATGCGCGAGATGTAGGCGAGGCTGAAATAGCCGATCAGCAGGGCGGGCAGGATCATCTGGCTGACGGCGTTCCAGAACACCTCCCACTCGCCGGCAATCGCGGCGTCGATGAGGATGGAGCCGGTCACGCGGTCGACGATGCCGGTGAAGAACACGTCGACCTGCCCTGGCCCCGAAACCCAGCCCAGCTTGTAGTAGAAGACGAACAGGCCCACGAGGCCAAGCCAGAAGATCGGCACCGAATAGCCGATGAGCCCGACGATGCGGATGACGTGATCGGGCCATTTCTCGTGCCAGTAGGCCGAGGCGACGCCCATCGGCACGCCCAGCGCCACGCCGATGACCAACCCGATGGTGGCGAGCTCGAGGGTGGCGGGAAAGAAATTCAGCAGGTCGGTCAGCACCGGCCGCGAGGTGGAATACGAGATGCCGAAATCGCCGCGCAGGATCTTGCCGAGGTACTCGATGAACTGCTGCCAGATCGGCTTGTCGAGCCCGAGCTCGAGATAGACCCGCTGGTAGACCTCCGGCAGCGCCTTCTCGCCGACAATGGCAAGAACGGGATCGATCGGCAGCACGCGGCCGATAAAGAAGGTGAGCGCGGCAAGCCCGACGAGCGTGATGGCGACGGTGAGCAGCCAGGAGGCGAAGCCGAGGATGAGGCGGATCATACTGCTGCCCCGGAGGCGGTGCGCGTTTCACCCCCCTCCACCAAGCTTTGCTTGGTCCCCCTCCCCCGCAAGCGGGAGAGGTTGGGATGTTGCACGGCCACGCCACGGGGCATCCTCTCCCGTTTACGGGGGAGGGGGACCAGCCCAAGGCTGGTGGAGGGGGGTGCAACGTACACCGGCCCCAGGTTCGTGGCAGTGGAAGTCAAATGCGTCTCCAGAGGTGGAGAGGCCGGCGGCGAACCACCGGCCTCGACCGGATTATTCCTTGGTCACGGCGCCGTAGCGATCATCGGAGAAGGTGATGCCGAGGACGACGCCCTTGACGTTGGAGCGCATGGCCACCTTGCGGCTGTCCTGGAACATGTAGACGAAGGGCGAGCTGTCGGTGTGGGCGCGCTGGATTTCGTCGTACATCTGCTTGCGCTTTTCGGTGTCCTGCTCCTGCACGGCGGCGAGGACCTGGTCCGAGAGCGGGCCGGAGTTCCAGCCGAAGCGGTCGGCGAGGTTGCCCTTGGAGCCTTCCGGATCGGTCTTGTCGTTGACCGTGAACGCCTTGGCGTTCGAGTGCGGATCGGGATAGTCCGGACCCCATAGGCCAAACCAGATGTCGAGGTCGTGCGAGCGGTAGCGCTCGAGCCACGGGCCGCCATCCACCACCTGCAGGTCGAGGTCGACGCCGATCTGGCTCAGCGTGGCCTGCACGGCCTGGGCGTAGTCGGGGTAGGGCGGCACGTTCCAAACCACCGTCTCGAGCTTGATCGGGGTGGTGACGCCGGACTCGGCGATCAGCGCCTTGGCCTTCTCGAGGTCGAGCGAGTAGGGGTTGTAGTCGATGCCGCCGCCAAGGAACCCGTCCGGGATCATGGTCTGGTGCACCTTGATGGTGCCGCGGCCGATGGTTTCGGCGATGCCCTGGTAATCGACGCCCCACTTGATGGCCTCGACGACCTTCGGGTTGGAAAGCGCCTCGTTGCGGACGTTGAGGCCGAAGTAATAGATGGTCGAGGAATTGCCCTCGAGGATCTGGATGTCGGCATTGCCCTCGATGGCGCCGATATCGTCGGGGCCGAGCTTGTTGGCGATGTCGATGTCGCCCTTTTCGAGCGCGAGGCGCTGGGTGGCGCTTTCCGGCATGTGCTGCAGGAAGACGCGGTCGACGCCCGGAGCGGTCTGCCAGAAGTTCTCGTTGCGGCTCAGCAGGATCGAGACCTTGGGGTCCCACTTGGTGAGCACGTAGGGGCCCGAGCCGGCCGAGTTCTCGGTCTTCAGCCAGGCATTGCCGTAGTCGTTGCCGCCGTCGGCGAGCTTGCCTTCGTGCTGCTTGACGATTTCGCTGTCGACGATGCCGCCGGTGAAGGACGAGAGCACGTAGAGCACGAAGCTCTGGGCGTACTTCTGGTCGACTTCGAAGACGAAGGTCGCGTCGTCGGTGGCGCGCACCTTCTCGGCGACGTTCTCCTTGGTGAGGCCGAACTGGGCGAAGATGAAGGAGATGCGGCTGTCGATGAGGATGACGCGGCGGATCGAGTACTCGGCGTCGCGGGCCGTCACCGGGTTGCCCGAAGCGAACTTCGCGTTCGGGTTCATCTTGAAGGTGAAGGTCTTGCCGTCTTCCGACACTTCCCAGCTCTCGGCGAGCACGCCGATGATCTTGGTCGGGTCGGACGGGTCGAACGTCACGAGCGGCTGGTAGATCTGCTGGCTCGCCAGCACGCCGCCGACCTCGGACACTTCGGCCGGATCGAGGGTGATGATGTCGTCGATGGCGTCGGCAATCACCAACGTATTCTGAGGCGTCGCGGCAATCGCTCCCGACACGGTCATCACCGCGCCGAGGGCTGCCGCGACAAGCGTCCTGTACAAACGCATGGCAGTCTCCCTGGGTTGTCGTCTTCTACCGGCCAGCCCGGCCGGCGGTTTCGTCGTCATCTCTCGCTGATCCCACCGAAGGTGAAGGTCAGCGCAGCGATGGGTAGAAGGGCGTCGATCTCGGCCAGCGCGGCCGGAGTGAAGATGCCGGCGTCGCCGAGCAGGGCGACCACGCCGCGCGTTTCCCCGGCGATCACGATGGGGAAGCACGAGCAGGCGCCGTAACCCATGGCGACAAGGCCGTCGGTCTCGGGCAGGAACGCCGCCATGCCGGCGACGGAGTTGCCGATCACCGGCTTCCTGTCGCGCAGGATGGCGTTGTTCCACGGGTCGTCGCCCACCGGGTCGACATTGCCGATGGGGAAATCCACCGGGTTCGAGGTGCCGATGCGGTGCGTCACGGTCCGGTCGGGCGCGACCGCGATGAAGGTCGCGGTGCGGATGCCGGGGATGGCGGTGAACAGTTTCGACAGGAACGCGAACAGCGCTTCGGGGCCGGCGGCGAGGGCGTCGGCAAGCTTCCTGGCGGTGGCGGGCGCGATGGGGGCGGTCATTCGGGGAACAGCCTCATGGTGCCGACCCACAGCTCGATCGCCGTGTCGGGGCCGATATTGGTGCCACGGTGCGGCTTGCGGCTGTCGAAATGGAGCGTGTCGCCGGCCTTGAGGTCGTACTCGACTCCGTCCACCTCGTAGAGCATGTGGCCGGCGACGAGGTAAACGAAGTCCTCGCCCTCGTGGCTCATCATCTCCGAGGCGTGGCCGGGCGGCACATGCGACAGGCAGGCGTTGAGCCTCGCGTCGGGGAAGCCGCGCTCGAGGAACTCGTAGTAGCGCGAGGTGCCATCCACCTTGAAGGTCGGGCGCTGCCCGGCATGGGTGGCCACGGGGTGCGAGCGTGTCGGCGCGGTGGTGACGAACATGTCGACCGAGGCGTCGAGCGCCTTCGCCACGTTGTAGAGCGAGGCGAGCGACGGGGTCGAGATGCCGCGCTCGATCTGCGAGATGAAGCCGCTGGTGAGGCTGGCCTCGTCGGCGACCTGCTGCATGGTCTTGCCGATAGCCTTGCGGCGGGCCCGAAGCCGGGCCCCCAGGCTTTCGCCTTCCATCACAAAGGTTTCGGACATCTCTCGGATGTCATCGGCATGCATGTAGCGGGCGCCCCGGCCAAAGTTTAGCCACACTAAATTAGCCGGCGACGGAGTCAATTGGGGTTGTGGGGGGCGGTTGCCGGTGCCTTCTCCTCCCCGAAGGGGAAGAGGCGCAGCGTCGTCGGGCCGCTCAGCCTGCCTCGTAGGCAATCGTTGCCAGCAGGGCGTCGCGTTCGGGCACCACCTCGGCGAAACCCAGTTCGTCGCGGATGCGCGTCGTATCGAGGGTCAGGGGGTAGCGCAGGTCGCTTGCTTCGGCGCGTTCCGAGAGCAGGGCCTGCTCCGCCGCGGGCACCGTCTCGACCTCGATCCGGCGGTTCATCACCACGGCAAAGGTCAGTAGCCACTCGATGGGGGTGCGGACGAAGTTCTGGCCGACGTTATATACTTGGCCCGCCGCGCGCGGGTGGAGCGCGGCCAGCGCGATGGCTTCGGCCACGTCGGTCAGGTAGCCGTAGGAGTTCGGCCACTTGCCCGCGCGCTCGTCGAGCTTCACCAGGCCGCCGCCCTTCACCGCATCGATGGCCCACTTGAACCGGTGCTGCTTGTCGCCCGGGCCGAAGATCATCGGGGCGCGGATCACCGTGGTGGCGAAGCGGCAGTCGCCGAGGGCCGCTTCCTCGAGGATGATCTTGTCGTAGTCCTCGAACAGGTCGTTCTCGACGCCGCTGGGCCGGCGGGAGTTGCCGCGATAGGGGAAGCGGGACTGGCGCAGCGGGTCGGTTTCCCTGGCCGGGTGCGGCTGGACCGGCGGGGTCTCCTTGCGCAAGAGGCCGCCATAGTTGGCGTAGACGTCCACCGAGCTCAGCAGCAGGTAGCGGCCGCCCGTTTCGGCGACGGCATCGAGCAGTGTGCGGGTGTTCAGCAGGCCGAGCGCGAAGATGTCGATGACGGTGTCGACGCCGTGCGCGCGGAAGATTTCGCGCAGCCGCTCGCCGTCCATGCGGTCGCCGCGCTCGAACACTGCGCCCTCGGGCAGCCTCACCGGGTGCTCGCCGCGCGCCACGACCACGGGGCGGTGCCCGCGCGCCACGAGCCGCTCCGCCACCGCGGTGCCGATGAACCCCGTTCCGCCGATGATCGCGACCGTCATTGTCCAGTTCCTCGAAACAATCGGTTCACCCGATAGCGGCTCGCCGATACGATGTCACATCCCTACATGCGGTTATCGTCCCGCCACCAACCCCGGTGTCACACATGAAGAAAATCGGCTTTCTGTCCTTCGGGCACTGGACCAACTCGCCCCACTCGCAGACGCGGTCGGCTGCCGACACGCTGCTGCAATCGATCGAGCTGGCCGAGGCGGCCGAGGAAGTGGGGGCCGATGGCGCCTATTTCCGCGTCCACCATTTCGCCCGCCAGCTCGGCTCGCCCTTCCCGCTGCTCGCGGCGGTCGGTGCGCGCACCAAGCGGATCGAGATCGGCACCGCCGTGATCGACATGCGCTACGAGAACCCGCTCTACATGGCCGAGGACGCGGGCGCGGCCGACCTCATTTCCGGCGGGCGGCTGCAGCTGGGCATCTCGCGCGGCTCCCCGGAGCAGGTGATCGATGGCTACCGCCATTTCGGCTACATCCCGGCCGAGGGGCAGACGGATGCCGACATGGCGCGCGGCCATGCCGAGGTGTTCCTCGACGTGATCCAGGGCAAGGGCTTCGCCCAGCCCAACCCGCGGCCGATGTTCCCCAACCCGCCGGGCCTGCTCCGGCTCGAGCCCTATTCGGAGGGGCTGCGGAGCCGCATCTGGTGGGGCGCCGCGACCACGCCCACGGCCCAATGGGCCGGCAAGCTCGGCATGAACCTCCAGAGCTCGACCCTGGTGATGGCCGAATCCAACAAGCCCTTCCATGTGCAGCAGGCCGAGCAGATCGCCGCCTTTCGCAAGGCGTGGGACGAGGCGGGGCACCCCGGCACGCCGCGCGTATCGGTCAGCCGCTCGATCTTCGCGCTCGTCAACGACACCGACCGCGCCTATTTCGGCGGCGACCAGAGCCAGGACCATTTCGGCTACATCGAGCCGGGCAAGCAGGCGGTGTTCGGCCGCTCCTACGCCGCCGAGCCCGACAAGCTGATCGAGGAACTGAAGCAGGACACCGCGATCGCTGCCGCCGATACGCTGCTGCTCACGGTGCCGAACCAGCTCGGCGTCGCCTACAACGCGCACGTGATCGAGAGCATCCTCAAATACGTCGCGCCGGGCCTCGGCTGGCGCTGAAAAAGGGATCGGAGGCCG
>JAEYTN010000332.1 GCA_023433985.1 Pseudomonadota bacterium
GATCACCCGCACCGCCCTCATCATGGTCGGCCGCGTCTTCGGCGAAACCCGCTTCCGCGACTCCAGCCTCTACGACGAGGCCTACGCCCACATTCTCCGCAACGCCGGCAAGAAGAAGCTGAGGGCAGGGTGACTACCCGGGCGCTGGCCGGAGGCGGACTGCACGGAATCCTCCACCGCGAAGCGGAGGAGGGAAACCTGGCGAAGCCAGGTGGCGGGGGCGCCCACGCGCGGCTACCCCCTCCCTCAGCCCAACCGCAACGCCGCAATCGCCTGCCCGATCGTCGGCACCTCATGCGCGGGGGGCAGTTCCGGCCGTGCGATCATCAGCACCGGCAGCCGCAATTGCAGCGCTGCCTGCAGCTTCGCCTCGGTCTGCACCCCGCCCGAGTTCTTGCTGACGAGGTGCGTAATCCCCTGTTCCTGCATCAGTTGCAGTTCGCCCTGCGGATAGAAGGGCGGCCGGGCGATCAGCGACGTGGCGTTCACGGGCAACGGGCGCTCCGGCGGCTCGATCGAGCGGATCACGAAGCTGCAATCGTGACGCGCCAGATACACGTCGAGTCCCGTGTGTCCCACCGTCAGCAACGCTCGCGCCCCGCGCGGCAGGCTCTGCGCCGCCTCCTCGGCAGAAGCGACATGCTTCCAGAACGCGTATTGCGGCTCCTGCCAGGCCGGCCGCATCAGCCGCACCAGCTTCACGTCGGCCTGCTCGGCCGCCCGCACGGCATTGACCTTGATCTCCGCGGCATAGGGATGCGTGGCATCGACGATACGGTCGACTCTTTCCTCCCGCAGGTAGCGCCCGAGTCCATCGGCGCCGCCGAAGCCGCCGGTCTGCACGTTGCCCTTGATCGAAACCGGGGCGCTGGTGCGGCCGGCAAGCGACGTGGTCACGTCGTGCCCCATCGCGACGAGCCTGTCTGCGAGCAGCCGCGCCTCTTCGGTGCCCCCCAGGATCAGGATCTTCATCGCCGGACTGCTTTCCCCGTGGCCCTCACGAACCGACGTGGCAGTATAGGGCCTAACGCCCGCAAGTTGCAGCATTTTTATCGATCGTGGTGCTCGCCATGAATGGCCTGGTCGTCGCCGCCCCCCGTTCGGGCTCGGGCAAGACCACGGTGACGCTGGGCCTCCTCGCCGCCCTGACCCGTCGCGGCCTCGCCGTCGCCCCGGCCAAGTCCGGCCCCGATTACATCGATACCGCCATCCTGGCGCGCGCCGCCGCTCGCGAGGCCAGCAACCTCGACGCCTGGGCCATGCCCCCGGCTCGCCTGCGCCAGCTTGCAGCCGATCACTCGACCGGTGCCGACCTGCTGCTGGTCGAAGGCGCCATGGGTCTGTTCGACGGCGCCGCTGACAACCGCGGCTCCACCGCCGAGCTGGCCGCGGCACTGGGCCTCCCAGTGATTCTCGTGCTCGATGCCGAGCGCCAGAGCCAGTCGATCGCCGCGCTGGCACACGGCTTTGCCACCTGGCGTTCCGACGTGACGGTCGTGGGCCTCATCGTCAACCGCGTTGCCACCACCCGCCACGAAGCCATGCTGCGCAACGCCCTGGCGTCCCTCGATATCCCGCTGCTCGGCATCCTCCCCCGCCGCGAAGCGCTGACGCTCCCCGACCGCCACCTCGGGCTGGTCATGCCCGCCGAGGTCGCGAAGTTCGGTGATGTGGTCGGCGCTGCCGCCGAGGCTGTCGAAGACTATGTCGACCTGAACCGGCTGCTGGCTCTATCGGCCCCGCTGCAAACCGAAACGGTCCACGGAGGGCTAGGGCTGCCGCCTCTGGGACAGCGCATCGCCATCGCCCGCGATGACGCCTTCGCCTTCCTCTACCCCCACTGGCTCCGCGACTGGCGGGCTGCCGGCGCGGCTCTCTCTTTCTTCTCGCCGCTCCGCAACGAAGCTCCCGATCCGGCCGCCGACGCGGTCTTCCTGCCCGGCGGCTATCCCGAGCTGCACGGCCCGGTCCTTGCCGCCGCACAGAATTTCCACTCCGGCCTGCATGCCGCCCGCGACCGTGGCGCGCTGGTCTATGGCGAGTGCGGCGGCTTCATGGTCCTCGGCCAGTCTCTCACCGACAAGTCGGGCGCCAGCCACGCCATGTCCGGCCTGCTGCCGCACGAAACCCGTATCGACCGCCCCAAGCGCGTGCTCGGCTATCGCCGCCTGGCACATGCCAGTCCTCTGCCTTTCCCGGCGCGGCTCAGCGGCCATGAGTTCCACTATTCGAGCGCCCGCCGCACCCACGGCACGGCGCTCTTCGAGGCCACCGATGCACTTGGCGAGGAACTTCCCCCGATGGGGCTGGTCGACGGGCGCACCATGGGCTCCTACGCCCATGTCATTGATGTCGAGTGACTATTCCGGCTTGCGGATCATGTAGGTGTCCATGATCCAGCCATGCCGCGCCTGCGCCTCGCCGCGCAGCCGGTCGATCTCGTCCTCGACCTCGCCCACCGGCCCGGCCACCAGAATCTCGTCCGGTGTGCCCAGATAGGCGCCCCAGAAGATTTCCGCCTCCTCTCCGGCGAACCGCCGGAAGGCCTGGTGGTTGTCCAGCATTACCACCGCGCTCGACAGCCTGTCCGCCTCGCCTTCGCCGACTCGCCTGCCGGTGGTGATCGTCACCGCCTCGCCGACGCGGTTCAGCGTCACCTGATGCTGGGCAGCGAGCGCCTGCGGGGCGGAGATCCCGGGGATCACCTCGATCGCCAGCTCCCAGCCCGCCGCCTGCATGTCCTTGAGAATCCTCAGCGTTCCGTCGTAGAGCGTGGGATCGCCCCAGACCAGGAAGGCGCCCGTGCCGTCCTCGCCGAGCTCCTCGAACAGGCTGCGATAGGCCGCCTCGAGCTTGTCGCGCCATTCCTGCACGGCGTCGCGATAGCCCGCGGTCTCCGCCTGCCGTCGCGAGGGAATGGCGAACTCCACCAGGCGGTAGCGCTGTTCGGGCACGAAGCGCTCCAGCATGCCCAGCCGGATCGCGTTCAGGCCTGCCTTCTCCAGGCCCTTGTCGGGCATGAAGAAAACCTCGGCGCGCTGCATGGCGTTGATCGCCTGTACCGTCAGGTAGTCCGGGTTGCCGGCCCCGATGCCGATCACGAGGATGGTTCGCATGCGGCAATCCCTACCGGATCGCGGCGCCACCCGCTATCACTGCGGTATGGCCGCTCGATCGATCATGTTCATGGGCACCGGCTCCGATGTGGGAAAATCCCTTGTCGTAGCGGGGCTTGCGCGTGCCTACGCCAACCGCGGCTTGCGCGTCGCGCCGTTCAAGCCGCAGAACATGTCGAACAACGCCGCCGTCACCGCCGATGGCGGGGAGATCGGCCGGGCACAGGCCCTGCAGGCCCGGGCGGCTCGCCGCGATCCGGTCACATTGATGAACCCCGTCCTGCTGAAACCTGAAGGCGAAACCGGCTCGCAGCTGATTGTGCTCGGCCAACGCGCCGGTTCGTACAAGGCACGTGACTATTGGATGAAGGCGCGCGAGCTACTACCCGTGGTCCGCGCTGCCCATGACGAGCTCGCCGCCGAAGCCGACCTGGTGCTGGTCGAGGGAGCCGGCAGCGCTTCGGAGGTGAACCTCCGCCCTCGCGACATCGCCAATTTCGGTTTCGCCCGCGCCGCCGATGTGCCGGTAGTGCTGGTGGCCGATATCCAGCGCGGCGGGGTCATCGCGGCGCTGGTCGGCACCTTCGCCGTCATTGATCCGAACGATGCGGCGCTGATCGTCGCGACCCTGGTGAACAAGTTCCAGGGCGATCCGCAGTTGTTTGACGATGGCAAGCAATTCATTGCCGAACGCACCGATCGGCCATGCCTGGGGCCGGTGCCTTTCTTCCCCGAAGCGAACCGCTTGCCGGCTGAGGATATCCTGGCGCTCGACGCCCTGTCGCCGCGGCAGGGTGCCCATAGCATCGTCGTGCCGCGGCTGCCGCGCATCTCCAACTTCGATGACCTCGATCCGCTCCGGCTCGAGCCCGGCGTCAGCGTCGAAATCGTCGAACCCGGCCGGCCGCTGCCCTATGGCGACCTCATCGTCCTGCCGGGCAGCAAGGCGACGCGCGCCGATCTCGCCGCGCTGCGGCACCAGGGCTGGGACATCGACATCCTCGCCCACCACCGGGCCGGCGCCAGGGTGCTCGGCCTCTGCGGCGGCTTCCAGATGCTCGGCCATACCGTTTTCGATCCCGACGGGGTCGAAGGC
>JAEYTN010000353.1 GCA_023433985.1 Pseudomonadota bacterium
TGTTAACATGGCCCGAGACCATGAAGAGCTTGGTGCCGGTGTTGTTCGGGCGGCCGATGCCGGCGAACCAGGCGCCGCCGCGGCGGAGGATTTCCGGCACGACGGCAATCGACTCGACGTTGTTCACGGTGGTCGGGTTGCCGTAGACGCCCATGGCGGCCGGGAACGGCGGCTTGAGGCGCGGCTGGCCCTTCTTGCCTTCAAGCGACTCCATAAGCGCGGTTTCCTCGCCGCAGATGTAGGCGCCGGCGCCGTGGTGGACGACGATGTCGAAGTCCCAGCCATGGACATTGTCCTTGCCGATCAGGCGCGCGTCATAGGCCTGCTGCACGGCTTCCTGGAAGCGCTCGCGCTCGCGGATGAACTCGCCGCGAATGTAGACGTAGGCGATGTGCGCGCCCATGGCGCGGCCGGCAAGCAGGCAGCCCTCGACCAGGTGATGCGGGTCGTGGCGCAGGATCTCGCGGTCCTTGCAGGTGCCGGGCTCGGACTCGTCGGCGTTGACGAGGAGCTGGCTCGGACGGCCGTCGTTGACGCCCTCCTTGGGCATGAAGGTCCACTTGAGCGCGGTCGGGAAGCCGGCGCCGCCGCGGCCACGGAGGCCCGAGCCCTTCACTTCGTTGACGATCCAATCACGGCCGCGATCGATGAAGGTGCGGGTGTCCTGCCAGGCGCCGCGGGAGCGGGCCCCTTCGAGGCCCCAATCACCGGTGCCGTAGAGGTTGGTGAAGATGCGGTCTTTATCTGCGAGCATTATTCGTCACCCCCAGGCTTCTTGCCGGCCGCGTCGCGGGTGGGCGAGACGGCATCGGCATCAGGCACGGCGTCCTTCGCGGTGCGGCGGCGGGGCTTGCCCGGGGCAGCACCGGCATCGACCTTGCCGGCCGGCGACTCGGCGCCGGTGGCATCTTCGCGCATGGCGCGGTTCGGCTCGCCATCGGCCTTCCGCTCGGCGTCGGCCTTGAGGCGCTCGGCCTCGGCCTTGGCAGTGGAAACCTTGCGGGCCCGCGGCGGGCCCTTGATGGCCGGAGCGGCTTCCTCGGGCACCTCGCCACCGGCACGGCCGGGCTTGTTCGGCGCCTGCTCGGCGGCCGGAGCTGCGGGAGCCGGAGTCGCGGCGGCTGGCGCGGGCGGGGCGGGAGCTGCAGCGGCGGGCGCGGGGGCCGGTTCGGGCGGCGGGGGGAACGGCTTGTAGGTGCGTTCGGCCGTTGCCGGCTCGAGCAGCGTGGTGGCGCCGCCCTCGGCCGCGCCGAACTGGCGCTGGATCTGCGGACCCGGCGTAACGTCGCTGCCGCGGCCGGCCGCGAACTTGTCGAGGATGGCCTCGAAGCTCTCTGGCGTCAGGTCCTCGTAGGTGTCCTTGCCGATCATCACCAGCGGGGCGTTGACGCAGGCGCCGAGGCACTCGACCTCTTCCCAGCTCAGCGTGCCCTCGGGATTGGTTTCGAAGGGCTCGTGGTTGATGCGGCGTTCGCAGACGTGGCGGATATCCTCGGCGCCGCGCAGCATGCAGGGCGTGGTGCCGCAGACCTGCACGTGGGCGCGCGTGCCGACCGGCTGCAGCAGGAACTGCGTGTAGAAGGTCGCGACTTCGAGCACGCGGATATAGGGCATGCCCAGCAGCTTGGCGACGAATTCGATCGCGGCGCGGCTGACCCAGCCCTGCTGCTCCTGAGCGCGGAACAGCACGGGGATCACGGCGGACTGCTGGCGGCCCGGGGGATACTCGGCCATCTTCTTTTCGGCCCAGGCCTGGTTCTCCGCCGTGAAGGCGAACGTGGCGGGCTGAACAACATCGGCGGCTAGACGGCGGACAGACATTTACCGATCGACCTCACCGAAGACGATATCGAGGGAACCGAGGATGGCCGAGACGTCGGCCAGCATGTGCCCGCGGCAGAGGAAATCCATGGCGCTGAGATGGGCGAAGCCCGGCGCCTTGATCTTGCAGCGATATGGCTTGTTGGTGCCATCGGACACCAGGTAGACGCCGAATTCGCCCTTGGGGGCCTCGACGGCGGCGTAGACCTCGCCGGCCGGGACCTTGAAGCCTTCGGTGTAGAGCTTGAAGTGATGGATGAGCGCTTCCATCGACTGCTTCATCTCACCGCGCTTGGGCGGTACGACCTTGCCGTCGACCGACGACACGGGCCCCTGCCCTTCCGGCGAGTTCAGCAGCTCCACGCACTGCTTCATGATGCGGATCGACTGGCGCATCTCGTCCATGCGGACGAGGTAGCGGTCGTAGCAGTCACCGTTCTTGCCGACCGGGATGTCGAACTCGAGCCGGTCATAGCACTCGTAGGGCTGCGCCTTGCGCAGGTCCCAGGCGGCGCCCGAGCCGCGGATCATGACGCCGGAGAAGCCCCACTTCCATGCATCCTCGAGCGACACGACGCCGATATCGGCGTTGCGCTGCATGTAGATGCGGTTGCCGGTGAGCAGGCCCTCGAGGTCATCGCAGACCTTGAGGAACGGGTCGCAGAAGGCGCCGATGTCGTCGACCAGCGCCTGCGGCAGATCCTGATGCACGCCGCCGGGGCGGAAATAGGCCGCATGCATGCGGCTGCCCGAGGCGCGCTCGTAGAAGATCATCAGCTTCTCGCGCTCGTCGAAGCCCCACAGCGGAGGGGTGAGCGCGCCGACGTCCATCGCCTGCGTGGTGGTGTTGAGGATGTGGCTGAGCAGCCGGCCGATCTCGGCGTAGAGCACGCGGATCAGTTGCCCGCGAAACGGCACCTCGAGGCCCAGCAGCCGTTCCACCGCGAGGCAGAAGGCGTGCTCCTGATTCATCGGCGCCACGTAGTCGAGGCGATCGAAGTAGGGCACGGCCTGCAGGTAGGTCTTTTGCTCGATCAGCTTTTCGGTGCCGCGGTGCAGCAGGCCGATATGGGGGTCCACACGCTCAACGACCTCGCCGTCCAACTCGAGCACAAGACGCAGCACACCATGGGCGGCAGGATGCTGCGGCCCAAAATTGATCGTGAAGTTTCTGACGTCTGCTTCGACGCTCATTGCTTGGCCTTTTCGTCGCCGGGGAGCACGTAGTCGGTGCCTTCCCACGGGCTCAGATAGTCGAACTGGCGGAACTCCTGCGCCAGCTTCACGGGCTCGTAGACGACGCGCTTGCGCTCTTCGTCATAACGGACCTCGACGTAGCCGGTGGTCGGGAAATCCTTGCGCAGCGGATAGCCGTCGAAACCGTAGTCGGTCAGGATGCGGCGCAGGTCCGGATGACCGGAGAAGAGCATGCCGTAGAAGTCGTAGGCCTCGCGCTCGTACCAGTCGGCACCCGGGAAGATGCCGGTGACGGAAGGAACGGGCTGCTCCTCGTCGGTCGATACCTTGACGCGGACGCGCAGGTTCTGCCGGGGGCTGAGCAGATGATAGACCACCTCGAAGCGCTCCTCGCGCTCAGGGTAATCGACGCCGGCTATATCGACGATTGAGATAAATCCCTCATGGTCGTGCAAGAAGGTAATCACCTCGACGATGGCGTCACGCGCCGCGACGATGGTCAGCTCGCCATAGGCGAGCTTGTGGTCGAAGATGCTTTCGCCCAGCTGGTTGCGCGCGCGCTCGGCAAGCGCCGCGAGCGGTGATGTATCGGCTACGTCGCCCATTGCCGGTCCTCAGCGTTCGATGGTGCCGGTGCGGCGGATTTTCTTCTGCAGCATCAACAGGCCGTAGAGCAGCGCCTCTGCCGTCGGCGGGCAGCCGGGCACATAGACGTCCACCGGCACGACGCGGTCGCAGCCACGCACCACCGAGTAGGAGTAGTGGTAGTAGCCGCCGCCGTTCGCACAGCTGCCCATGGAGACCACATAGCGCGGCTCCGGCATCTGGTCGTAGACCTTGCGGAGCGCGGGAGCCATCTTGTTGGTCAGCGTGCCGGCGACGATCATCACGTCCGACTGGCGTGGCGAGGCGCGCGGCGCGAGGCCGAAGCGCTCGACATCGTAGCGCGGCATCGACATCTGGATCATTTCGACCGCGCAGCACGCAAGACCGAAGGTCATCCACATGAGCGAGCCGGTACGGGCCCAATTGATGAGCTCGTCGGTCGAGGTGACGAGGAAGCCCTTGTCGGCCAACTCGTTGTTGATCTCGGTGAAGAATGGATCGTTGGCGCCGATCGGCTTGCCGGTCGCGGGGTCGAGCACGCCCCTGGGTGCGGGGGCGATGAGCGTGCCCCCTTCAGAGGTCAATCCCATTCGAGCGCGCCTTTCTTCCATTCGTAGATGAAACCGACGGTCAGAACGCCCAGGAACACCATCATCGACCAGAAGCCGAACCAGCCGACATCGCGGAACGCCACGGCCCACGGGAACAGGAACGCCACTTCGAGATCGAAGATGATGAACAGGATGGCGACGAGGTAGAACCGGACGTCGAACTTCATGCGCGCGTCGTCAAAGGCATCGAAGCCGCACTCATAGGCCGACACCTTTTCCGGGTCGGGCTTCTTGAAGGCGACGAGGAAGGGAGCGAGCATGAGAGCCAGGCCGATAACGGCAGCCAGGCCGATGAAGATGACGATCGGCAGGTAGTTGCTGAGCAACTCGGTCATTGTTTTGCCTACGGGTCTGATCCAGCCGGAGAAGCCGGAGCCGTGCGGCTCAGGAGGCAATTGTGGGCCCCGAAAGCGACACAGTGCAGTGTGCCCCGGGCTTATCCCACGGCACCCGGGGTTTCAAGGAAAACAAAACCTGAGTTTGCAAGTCCAGTTAGACGCGTATCGCTCCCCCCTGCCCCGACCTTGAACGAAGAAGGCCACGCGCTCGGCGGGGCCCTCCATGAACATTCCGAAGCCTGGCTCAGAAGTGCGAGTTGAAGCCCATGCGGGCACTGGCCCTGGTCCTCAGCGAGAATCCTCGGTCAGCTTGACCTCGACACCGACGCCGATCTGAGTCGCCTGGGTTCGGCGCCCCACGCGGCGACTCTCTAGAAGTGGAAGCGGGCGCCCAGCGT
>JAEYTN010000369.1 GCA_023433985.1 Pseudomonadota bacterium
CTGCCCACCGACACCGACGTGCGCATGCTGTGGTACGACAAGTCCAACTTCGAGAAGGCCGGCATCCCGGTTCCGTGGGAGCCCAAGAGCTGGGCCGACGTGCTCGATGCCGCCCAGAAGCTGAAGGACGCCGGCGTCCAGTACTTCTTCCAGCTCCCCGCCGGCATCAAGCAGGGCGAAGGCGCCACCATGCAGGGCTTCTACATGGCCCTGCTCGGCGCCGACAAACCCGGTGAGGAAGACCGCAACCGCCTGCTCAACCGCAAGACCGGCCAGTGGATCGGCGACAGCCCCGGCATCCGCAACACGCTCGAGCTCTACAAGACCGTCTACCAGGACATGAAGATGCCGGCCGACCTCAACTACGCGGCCGATATCGGCGCCGCGGTGCGCGAGGCCCTCGCCAACGACCAGATCGGCATCCTCGCATCCGGCTCGTGGGAAGACGCCTGCCTGTGGGATTGCAACGGCGTGAACCTCCCCTCCCGCGAGGAGCGCGACGCGCTCGTCGGCTGGACTCCGTGGCCGGGCAACGGCGCCGAGGGCAGCAAGGCCACCACCAACATCTCGGGTGGCTGGACAATCGGCGTGAACTCCCGCGCCGCCGACAAGGCGCTCGCCTTCAAGCTCGTCAGCACCATCTTCGATGTGGCGAACTTCAAGGACTGGACCATCAAGAACCACCGCATGGCCGTCCGCACCGACATCTCGGAATCGCCCGAGTACACCGCTGACGCTTACCTGGCGAAGGCGACGGCCCTGGCCGCCGACACCACCGGCCGCGACACCATCCCCGGCTACCAGACCGTGTCGGCCCTGGTGCAGCAGATGACCTCCGACATCCTCGACGGCGCCAGCGTCGACGAGGCCGTGCAGTCCTACCACGACGCGCTCGTCGACGAGTTCGGCGAGGAGAAGGTCGTCACGTACGAATAAGCGGGTCCTCCCGACACGGCGGCGCCCACCCGTCCTTCCGGGTGCCGCCGTGACGGAGGGCGCTCGTGACTTGGTTGGGCCACGGCGGTGATCGATCCCCCGACGTGTCATCAGTGGAATTGACTGTCGTTGGCGGCCCGACCGTAACGACTCTCCGTGCGAGTTTGCCGATGCGACACCAGGCCAACCCCTGGATCACCAGCAACCTGTGGTTGCTCAGTGCCGCCATGCTGCCGGCGATCGTCCTGGTCGGCGCCCTCGTCTACTTCACCGGCTGGGCCTTCACCTTCAGCTTCACCGACCTCGGCCTCACCGGCCGCAAGGCCGTCGAATGGAGCTGGGTCGGCTTCGACAATTACGAGCGGCTGTTCACCCGCCGCGGCGGCTTCGTCGACAGCCTCTGGACCACCGTCGTCTTCGTCTTCTTTTCGGCCATCGTCGGCCAGTCGCTGCTGGGCTTCCTGCTCGCCTCGGTCCTGCGCCGCTCCTACGGCACCACCCGCACTGTCGTCGAAGTGGCGATCATGCTGGGCTGGCTGCTGCCGGATATCGTCGCGGCGTTCCTGTGGTCGGCCACCACCTCGCAGACCGGGCTCATCAACTCGCTCTTCATCACCCCCTTCGGCTTCAAGCCGGTGAACTTCATCAACGAGTTCGCGCTGCCCGTCGTCACCGTCGCCAACATCTGGAAGGGCACCGCCTGGAGCTACCTGCTCTTCGTCGCCGCCCTCGATTCCGTGCCGCGCGAGGTGATCGAGGCCGCCAAGATCGACGGCGCCACGCGCTTCCAGCGCATGTGGATGGTGGTGCTGCCGATGATCCGGCCGCACATCGCCACCAACATGCTGTTCATCACCATCTGGACCTTCACCTACTTCCCGCTGATCTTCGCCATGACCGGCGGCGGTCCGGGCAAGCAGACCGAGACGCTCGCCGTGTTCCTCTACAACCAGGCCTTCGGCCGCGGAAACCTGGGCTTCGGCGCCGCCATCTCGGTCGCCATGCTGCTCATCGTCGGGCTCCTGTCCACGATCTACCTGCGCATGCTGAAGGAGCCCAAGTAATGGAGCGCCAAGGTCTCTCCCGCCCCATGGCGCTGGCGCTCGCTTTCATGGCGCTGCTCTGGGTCAGCCCCTTCGCCTGGCTGTTCGGCAATGCCTTCGACAATGCCGCGCTCGGCCGCCTCAACTGGCCGAGCCAGCTGGGCATCGACAATTTCGTCGAGGCCGTATCGGGCAATGCCGGCCGCATGTTCATGAACTCGCTGCTGATCGCGGCGGGCACCGCGACCATCTCTTCGATCGTCGGCATCTGCGCCGCCTATCCGCTGAGCCGTCTCCGTATGCCGGGCAAGAACGCCCTGCTCTGGACCCTGGTGCTGCTCCGCATGCTGCCGGCGGCGGGCGTGCTGGTGCCGATCTACTTCACCGCGCAGCGCGCCGGCCTCCTCAACCAGCTCGGCGTCATGCTCACGCTCACCGTGCTGAACCTGCCCTTCACGCTGCTGCTGTTGAAGAACTTCTTCGACACCGTGCCGATCGAGCTCGAGGAAGCGGCCTATGTCGATGGCGCCTCGCTGTGGCAGATCGTCAGCCACATCGTGCTCCCCATGTCGAAGGCGGGCATCGCGGTGGTCTGGTTCTTCTCGTTCACCGGCGCCTGGAACGAGTTCCTGCTGCCTTTGATCTTCTCGCGCGTCGAGGCGGGCTTCCCGATGTCCGTGGGGCTCTATGCCGCGTTCGGGCGGCAGGGCTCCATCGACTACGGTTTCCTCACCGCCTTCTCCATCGTCTACGCAGCGCCGGCGGTCGGCGTGTACTTCCTCCTGCGCCGCAACATGAACACGGGGTTCGCCGGCGTCGGGGTCAAGGGCTAGTTCCCAAGGGTCAGACCATGAATACGCTTTCCGCCAGGCTCGGCCTGCTCGGTGACGACATCAAGCAGGAGGAGAAGCTCCTCCGCCTCTGCGCCGATCTGGGCGCCAAGATCCTGACCCCGATCGAAGGCGAGTTCGCCTGGCGCTACACCGAGGCCGCCCACACCGCCGACGAGGCCCTCGCCGCCGACTGGCGCAACTGGGCCGAGTTCGGCCCCAAGACCGTCTGGGGCCGTAAGCAGGACCACACCTGGTTCGCCGCCGAAGTCGTCGTCCCGGAATCGGCGCGCGGAAAAACCTTCGTGCTGCGCTTCACCTCGGCCTGGCAGGACCGGCCCGGCACCACCGATCCGCAATGCCTCGCCTACCTCGACGGCCACGTCGCCCAAGCCATCGACGGCAACCATAACGAGCTGGTGATCGAGCGCGACGCGGTGCCCGGCAACCGGCACGTCCTGCTGGTCAACGCCTTCACCTTCTTCGAGCGCCCGCTGGTCGGCTTCACGGTCGAAACGATGGTGCGCCACGCCCGCGCCGAAAGGCTCTACTACGATCTGCTGACGCCGCTCGAAGTGGCGACCATGCTCACCCAGATCGATGGCCGCCGCCACGCCATCATGAACCTCGTCGACCAGGCGCTGCGCGCCCTCGACCGCCGCGGCGTCCTCACGGCGGAGTTCGAGGCCTCGCTCCCCGCCGCCGAGGCGATCGCCAGGCAGATCTACGAGCTCGTCGACACCGAGGTGCAGCCCACCATCTCCGCCGTCGGCCACACCCATCTCGATGTCGGCTGGCTGTGGCGCGTGCTCCACACCCGCGACAAGACCGGCCGCAGCTTCGCCACCGTGCTGAACCTGATGGCCGAGTACCCGCAGTTCGTCTTCATGTACAACCAGTCGGTGCTCTTCAACTTCCTCAAGACCGACTACCCGGAGATCTGGGCCGGCGTCGTCGAGAAGGTGAAATCCGGCCAGTTCGAGATCGAAGGCGCCATGTGGGTCGAGCCCGACGCCAACATCGTCTCGGGCGAGTCGATGGTCCGCCAGATCATGCGCGGCCGCCGCTTCCACATCGAGCATTTCGGCGTCACCCCGAAAACCGTCTGGCTGCCCGACACGTTCGGCTATTCGGCCAACATGCCGCAGATTCTTGCCCGCTCCGGCCTCGAGTATTTCGTCACGAGCAAGCTCAGCTGGAACGACACCGACCGGCACCCCTACGACACCTTCTGGTGGAAGGGCATCGACGGCACCAACACCAAGGCGCAGCTCATCACCGCGCAGAAGTTCGACAGCGACCGCATCTTCACCACCTACAATTCCGACCTCTCGGTCTCCGAGGTGATGGGCGCGTGGAAGCGCTACGAGCCCAAGGCGGTGCACGACGAAGTGCTGCTCTGCTACGGCTATGGCGATGGCGGCGGCGGCCCCACCCGCGCCATGATCGAGCGCGGCACCCGGCTGGAACGCGGCATCCCCGGCGCCCCGAAGGTGAAGCTCGAGGGCATCGTCCCCTTCCTCGACCGGCTGGGCGAGAAGATGGACGCCGACCGGATGAAGTTCCCGGTCTGGAACGGTGAGCTCTACCTGCAATACCACCGCGGCACGCTCACCAATGTCGCGAAGAACAAGGCCAACAACCGCAAGTCCGAGCGGCTGCTGCGCGAACTCGAATACCTGAGCGC
>JAEYTN010000436.1 GCA_023433985.1 Pseudomonadota bacterium
AAGTTGAGCGAGAAATAGTCCTTGCCGCCCAGGTAGCCCGCCTTGAACCAGCGCGCCGATTCCTCGATCGCCTTCTGCATCTCGGGCGAGTCCCAGCCTTCGCCGGTCGACAGGATGTCGTAGAACTTGGTCGGGCCCACGATGTTGTTGATGAAGATCGAGGCGTAGTTCTCGTTGACCGGCTGCCAGCCCTTGTTGCCGGTGACCGACGCGTAGAGCCCCTCGGCCTGCGCGGCCTTCATCACCGTCTCGACTTCCTCGAGGGTCTTGGGCACGGCCCAGCCTTTTTCCTCGAGCAGGGCCTTGTTGTAGAACATTCCGTCCGAGATCAGCGAGGGCGGCATGCAGTAGAGGTGGCCGAGCTGCTGGCAGGTGTCGAGCACCGGCTTCAGCAGCTTGTCGTTCCAGCCGAACTTCTCGGCATAGCCTTCGAGCGGCTCGAGCACGCCGGCCTTCGCTAGCGGCGCGATGTAGGACGGGCCGGAGGTGTAGACGAGGTCGGGACCTTCGCCTGCCAGCACCGAGACGCGGACATTGTTGTCCACGTCGTTATTGTAGTCCATCTGCAGCTCGTACTGGTCCTGGCTCGCGTTGAACGGCTCGACCAGCACCTTCTGGAAGGCTTCCTGCAGGTTGGGCGGCGCGCCCCAGAACCAGAGCGTGACCGGTTCCTTGGCCAGCGCGTGCGATGAGGCAGCGATCACGACGGACGCTGCGGCGGCTGCGACGACTTTCCACATGACGTAATTCCCCTGTTGGTGCCGGTCAGGCCGGCACTCCCGAGACCCCGATGCGATCCCTGTCTTGAGGTCCTGTCCGATATTAGTTAAACGTTTCATGTCGACCGTCAAGCGTGAATCGTCGCCTTGCGGGGCCGACCAAAGGAGGGGCTGGAAAGGTGCAGAAACTCGTCGTCCAGCAGTCCTGGATCAACGATTCCGAGTTCATCGGCTACTACGTGGCCGAGGCCGCGGGCGACTACCGGAATGCGGGACTGGAGGTCGTCATGCGCCCCGGCAGCGCCGCCGTCACGCCCGAGCGAACCCTGCTCGACGGCACCTCGGACATTGCGCTGTGCGCCCCTGAATCGGTCGCCGCCACGGTCCGCGCCACCGGCCATCAGCTCCACATCGTTGCGGCGCAGTTCCAGAAGAGTCCGCTCGGCATCGTCAGCCGCGCCGACGACCCCGTCACCAACCTCCGCGATCTGGCCGGCAGGGCGCTGGCGGTGCCCGACATGAACCGCCCGATGGTGGAGGAACTGCTGCGGCATGCCAGGCTCGCGCCCGCAGACGTCTCGCTCGTCCCCTACACCCACGATCCGGCCCCGCTGCTCGAGCGCCGGATCGCCGGCCTCGTTGATTTCATCGTCGATCCGCAATACCGCATGGCTGAAGCCGGCGTGCCCGCCCACGCCATCCTGCTGGCGGACCACGGCGCGCCGCTCCCCAACAACGTCGCCGTCGTCACCAGGAAGACTCTCGAGACCCGCCGCGGTGCTCTGGCCGCCTGGGTCGCCGCCTCCCGCCGCGGCTGGGAAAGGAACTACGCAGACCCTGCCCGCTACCCTGCCGAACTCCGTGGCGCCCCGCTGGTGGAGACCCGCACCCTCGCGCACGAAACCTTCGCCAACCGGGCCTTCCGCCCGCTGGTCGAGACTCCGCACGGCATCATGTCGCTCACCCCGGACCTGATCGAGGCTACCCTCGCCTACCTCGAGCGCACCGGAAACCCGCTGGACCACATCACCTTCGCGCCGCTCGGCTGAACCTCAGCTGCGCCAGTGCGCCACCGGCTCGCTCAGCGTCTGCAGCTGGTCGGCCGGCTCGCCCCCGATGCGCCTGAGCAGCAGCCGCGTCAGCTCCAGCCCCGCCGCATAGACGTCCTCCTCGATCGTGTCGGCGGTGGGGAACACGGTCGACAGCATGTCCGAGGTCTGCTTGCAGACGAACTGGATGTCGCGCCCCAGCAGCACGCCGCGATCCGCGAGCCCCAGCAGCACCGAGATGGCGCGGATCTCGCTGTCGTAGATCACCCCGTCGGGTCGGTTGGGATCATCGGCCAGGTCGCGGCCGAACTGCCGCACTTCCGGCGAGGCCGGCGGGTAGTGCTTCTGCACCAGCACCCGCCCGGACACCCCCAGCCGCTGCACCGCGCGTGAAAACGTGCGCTCGATATTGTGGAAATTCGTGGTCGTGTCGTCGCCCACCGTCAGCATCAGCTGCCGGCAGCCCTTTTGCACCAGCCGCTCCACCCCCATCTCCGCGAACGCCTCGGAATGGAAGTCGTGGAACGCATGCGGCGTGAAGAACTCCGTCCGCCCGTGCGAAACGAACGGAAACTCGGCGTCCATCAGCATCTGCACCCGCCGGTCCCGCGGGCCGGTATGGGTGATGATCACCCCGTCCGCCGTGCGGTTTTCGAGGATGTAGCGCACCGATTCCACCGAGGCGAGCCGGTCGAACTCAGGGATCACCGTCAGGTGGTAGCGCGTCCCCGCGATCGCCTCGCCGATGCCGCGGATCATGTGAGAGGCGAAGTCGATCGCCTCGTCCGCTCCGTCGAGCACCAGCGCGATGACATTGGTCTTGCCCGTCCTGAGGCGCACCCCGGCGCGGTCCGGCACATAGCCGACGAGCTTGGCGGCCTCCGCCACCTTGCGCCGCGTCTCTTCCTTCAGCGACGTCCCGCCCCTGAGCGACAGCGACACGGTCGACAGGCTGAGCCCCGTCAGCTCGGAAATGGTCTTCAGCGTCGCCCGCTTGGCGGTCGGTCGGGTCTTGAGGTTATCGGCGGGCGGCTTGGGCATTCTTGCGCTTCATGGAGGATGGTTGCTCTTACACCGGCCCGCGGCCACGCGAAACGACGAAAAATTGCATCGATGCAATGCTGAGGTACGAACGTCATCCTTCGTTTATGGCGTACTAACTCGTTGATACGACAAGCACCTTGTCCAGCCGCTGCGCCCCGACGTTACCAGATCACCCGCGGCCATTGCAACGTTGCAGGAAATGCGCTTAGGTTCCCCCCGCATCGGAGGATGCCGGGCACGCGACCGCCGAGCGGTAGCGGTGCCGAGCAATGGAGGAGGAACTCATGGTATCGAAGACTTTGCTGTCGTCGGCCGCCGCGCTGGCGATGCTGCTGACGGCGGTGCCCGCCAAGGCGGAAGTATCGCTGATGTATGCCGAATGGCTGGCCTCGCTGGTCGAGCCCGGCATCGCCGCCTTCGAGAAGGAAACGGGCGAGAAGGTCAACGCCATCAAGCTGCCCGGCG
This sequence comes from Pseudomonadota bacterium, assembly GCA_023433985.1. Classification (GTDB taxonomy): domain Bacteria; phylum Pseudomonadota; class Alphaproteobacteria; order Rhizobiales; family Devosiaceae; genus Devosia_A. The sequence continues at coordinate 3,278 of JAEYTN010000436.1, forward strand.
TCGGCTATGACCAGCGCACCTCGCTCGACCTCGCCGCCGGCACCGCGGCCGACGTCATCCAGATGGACTCCTTCATGGTGTCCGAGTTCGCCTCGTCCGGCTACCTCGAGCCGCTGAACGATCACGCCGCCAAGTGGGACCAGTTCCAGTACTACATGCCCGGCCTGCTCGAGGTCGCGTCCTACGACGGCAAGGTCTACGCCCTGCCCACCGACACCGACGTGCGCATGCTGTGGTACGACAAGTCCAACTTCGAGAAGGCCGGCATCCCGGTTCCGTGGGAGCCCAAGAGCTGGGCCGACGTGCTCGATGC
>JAEYTN010000453.1 GCA_023433985.1 Pseudomonadota bacterium
CGCTCTACCTCTCGCCGCTCAAGGCTCTCGCGGTGGACGTGCAGCGCAACCTGATGACCCCGGTCGACGAGATGGGCCTCCCGATCAAGGTCGAGGCCCGTACCGGCGACACCCCAGCCCACCGCCGCCAGCGCCAGCGCCACGATCCGCCACAGATACTGCTTACCACGCCCGAGCAACTGGCCCTGCTGCTGAGCCACGGCGATGCCGGCCGGATGTTCGGTAGCCTCAGGCGCATCGTCATCGACGAGTTGCACGCCATGGTCACCAACAAGCGTGGCGAGCTCCTTTCCCTCGGCCTCGCGCGCCTTGCTACCCTGGCGCCCGAGCTCCGCATCACCGCGCTCAGCGCCACCGTCGCCCACCCCGAACTGCTGCGCGACTGGATCGCCACCCCGGTCCCCGAAGCCGAGGCGCGGCTGCTGCTGGGCAAGGGTGGCGCCAGGCCAGACATCGCCATCCTCGAAACCGAGGAATACGTCCCCTGGGCGGGCCATTCTGCCGCCTACGCCATTCCCGACCTCTACCGCATCATCAAGGACCACAGGACCACGCTGCTCTTCGTCAACACCCGCTCGCAGGCGGAGCTGCTGTTCCAGCTCCTCTGGCAGGCCAACGACGAAGACCTCCCCATCGCCATGCATCACGGCTCACTCGCGGTCGAGCAGCGGCGCAAGGTCGAGGCCGCCATGTCCGAAGGCCGCCTCCGTGCCGTGGTCTGCACCTCCACCCTCGACCTCGGCATCGACTGGGGCGATGTCGACCTCGTCGTGCAGATCGGTGCGCCCAAGGGCGCTTCCCGCATGCTGCAGCGCATCGGCCGCGCCAACCACCGGCTCGACGAGCCGTCCAAGGCCCTGTTCGTCCCTTCCAACCGCTTCGAAGTGCTCGAATGCGAGGCGGCGGTGGAGGCGGTGCAGCACAACTGGCAGGACAGCGAAGACCCCGTCTCCGGCGGGCTCGACGTCCTCGCCCAGCACGTCCTCGGCTCGGCCTGCGCCGATGCCTTCGATCCGGTCGCGCTTTACGACGAAATCCGCCGCGCCTGGCCCTACCGCAACCTCGAATGGGAGCAGTTCGAGCGCGTTGTCGATTTCGTCGCGACCGGCGGCTATGCGCTGCGCGCCTACGAGCGCTATGCCAAGCTGAAGCGCATGCCTGACGGGAAGTTTCGCATCGCCCATCCCGGCATCGCCCAGCAATACCGGCTCAACGTCGGCACCATCGTCGAGGAGGCGATGGTGAAGGTCCGCCTGATCCGGTCCAGGGGCTTCAAGACCGGCGCTTCCACCGGTCCCATCAGCCGCGGCGGCCGCGTCCTGGGCGAAATGGAAGAGTACTTCTTCACCACCCTTACCCGGGGCGACACCTTTCTCTTCGGTTCCGAGATCGTCGCCTACGAGGGCATGTACGAGAACGAGGCCTATGTGTCGCGCGCCCAGGGCGGCGGCGATCCGAAGATCCCCTCCTACATGGGCGGCAAGTTCCCGCTTTCCACCTTCCTCGCCGAGGGCGTGCGCAAGCTCCTCGCGCATCCCGAAGACTGGCACCTGCTGCCCGACCAGGTGGCCGACTGGCTCCGCCTGCAGCAGGAGTCCTCGCTTCTGCCGCCGCCCGACAGCCTGCTCGTTGAAACCTTCCCGCGCGGCGCGCAGAACTTCCTCGTCTGCTACCCCTTCGAGGGTCGCCTCGCGCACCAGACGCTCGGCATGCTGCTCACCCGTCGGCTGGAACGTGCCCGCGCCCGCCCGCTCGGCTTCGTCGCGTCGGATTACTCGCTTGCCATCTGGGGCCTCGGCGATTTCTCCGGTTTGATCCGCACAGGTAGGCTGTCGCTCGACGACCTCTTCGACGAGGACATGCTGGGCGACGACCTCGAAGCCTGGCTCGACGAGAGCGCCCTCATGCGCCGCACCTTCCGCAACTGCGCCATCATTGCCGGCCTGATCGAGCGCCGCCACGTCGGCCAGAAGGAAAAGACCGGCCGCCAGATCACCGTTTCGTCGGACATCATCTACGACGTGCTCTACCAGCACGAGCCCGACCATGTCCTGATCCAGGCCACCCGCCGCGACGCCGCTCGCGGCTTGCTCGATATCGAGCGGCTCGGCCACATGCTCGCCAGGATCAGGCAGCACATCGTGCACAAGCCACTCGACCGAATCTCACCTTTGGCGGTACCGATTCTGCTCGATATCGGCAAAGAGCGAGTCCCCGGCGAAGCGCGCGAAAGCGCCATGATCGAAGCCGCCGACGAGCTGATCAAAGAGGCCATGGGGCAGGTTTGACGTTTACTTCCGCGGCACTTGCCGCACCTACCGACGAGACTCCGGTGCTGCTGCGCTTTGCCGGACACGAGTTCGAAGCCCTGCCTTCGGGCGCCCTGTTCTGGCGCGCCGAGAACGCCCTGCTCGTCGCCGACCTGCACCTCGAAAAGCTCTCTTCCTTCGCCCGCCGCGGCAGCCTGCTGCCACCCTATGACACCGGCATGACCCTGAAGCGTCTCGAGCGCGATCTCGAAGCGACCGGCGCTGCCGAAGTCATCGCGCTCGGCGACAGCTTCCACCGCGACGAGGGCACCACGACGCTCCTCCCCGCCGACCGACTCCGCCTCGCCGCCCTGATGGGCCGCGCCCACTGGACCTGGATCTCCGGCAATCACGATCCGGCACCCCACAGCCTCGGTGGCATCTGCGCTACGGTCGTCGAGCGCGCCGGCCTCACCCTTGTGCACGAGCCGATGCGCAACCGGCAGGGCCTCATCGCCGGTCACCTGCACCCGTCCGCGCATATCGCCATGAACGGCCGCTCGGTCCGCCGGCCGTGCTTCGTGCACGACAATCGCACCTTCGTCATGCCGGCCTACGGCGCCTCTGCCGGCACCATCAACATCCTCAACCCCGCCTTCGTCGGCCTGCTCCACTGGCCGTCGCTGGAGGTGGCGATGATCGGCAAGGGCCGCGTCTATCCGGTGAGTCCGAAGCGGCTGATCACGGGCGCGCCTTGGTGACCGCGCGAAATAAATCGATCACGCGCCCTTGATCGGCACGTAACACACCACCCATGTCCCGGCTCTGAAACAAGCTTGGAAGCATGACAATGCCTCGCACCATCCTCGCTGTGGCCGCTGCCGCGGCGCTGCTGACGACGCCTGCCCTCGCCGAAACGCGCACGGTCGACCTTCCCGCCTTCACCGCGGTCGACATCTCCTCCGGCATCGACGCCAAGGTGACGGTCGGCCCGCAGTCGGTCACCGCCGAGGCACGAAACGCTGCCGATCTCGACGAGCTGAAGCTCACCGTCGAGAACGGCGTGCTCAAGGCCTACACCGACTGGAGCCTGTTCGACATCTTCGCCCTCAGCATCGACCGCGAGATCCGCGTCACCATCACGGCCCCGGCACTCACCGGCGTCTCAGCCAGCGCCGGCGCCGATGTCGATGCCGAGGGGATCAGTGGCGACAGCCTGCAGTTCAGTTCCAGCGCCGGCGCCGACCTGACCCTTACCGGCGTCACCGGCAAGGCCGTCAGTCTCGATGCCTCCGCCGGCGCCGATATCAAGGCCGACGGCACCTGCGAAACCGGCACGATCGAGGCCTCGGCCGGCGCCGATGTGGCTGCCGCCGAACTGCGCTGCGCCGACCTGACGGTCGATGGCTCGGCCGGCGCGGATATCCACGCCTTCGCCTCCAGCTCGATCAAGGCTGACGCCAGTGCCGGGGCCAGCATCACTATCGCCGGCAAGCCTGCCACCGTGACCCAGAACGCCAGCGCCGGCGGTGAAATCGAGATCGCCGAGTGATCCGCCTCAGCGCCTGAACACCACGCCGCCGAGCCAGCCGGTGAACAACGCCAGCACCACGCAGACGAGGCCGTAGAGCAGCGGCTGCTGCCGGGCCGCGAGGCCCAGAAAGCGCTCGAAGCCGATCTTCCGCACCGAGAAGCCGTTTGTTTTCTCGGCGATGATCTCGCCGTTCTTGAACAGGTAGGTGTGGGCGATGTAGGGGCCCGGCGGCGCATCGCTCGGCAGCGACACCTGCGCGAAGTAGAACGTGTCTGTGCGGAAGGTCACGCCCTGCTCGTTGAGCTTGAACTGACCCTTGCCCTGCATCAGCCGCACCAGCTGGAGCCGGAACACCTCCGAGGCAGGGTAGGGCACCTTGGTCTTGCCGATCGCGCGGCTATCGAGCGGTATCGCCCGTTCTGCCAGCGTGATCGGATTGGTGATCGTCTCGAGTCTCGCGTCGCTCAGCACCTGGTAGAACGACGGAAACTCCTCGAACTCGGCCTGCTCGGTGTTGATCCAGATGCCGAGCTGGTTGGTCTTCTTGCGCGCCACCCGCCGCTGCAGCGGCCCCGTCACCGTGATGACCACGTGGTACGGTCCCTCGACGAACCGCTGCTCCGCGCCGGGGTCGGGCCCCACCGTGCCGAACAGCGTCAGCGTCTCGCCGGCAAAGCTCGAGGTGATCGCCACCTCGTCGCTCGATACCTGCGTGATCAGTTGCTCCCCGGCGGCGGGCAGTGCACAGAGCGCGAACGGGGCAGCCAGCAGCAGCGATCTCATATCGCCCCTCCTGCGCCCATCACGGCCATAGAGAACGTATCCGAGGGCGGGATCACTAGGCTGAAGCCGAAGCGGATCGCAACTGCCAGCACCAGCAGCGCCAGCAGTGCGCGCAGCTGCTCGCCACGCAGGTACTTTCCCGCCGACGCGCCGAATTGCGCTCCCACGGTGCCGCCTACCATCAGGCAGAAGGCGAGCAGGATGTCGACGCTCTGGCTGGTGACGGCGTGAAGGATGGTCGTCGCGGCCATCATCGCCACCACCTGCAGCAGCGATGTGCCGATCACCATGTTGCCCGGCACGCGCAGCAGGTAGACCAGCGCCGGCACCAGGATGAAGCCGCCGCCGATGCCGAGCAGCGCGCCGACGACGCCGATGCAGAACCCGAGCGCCAGCACCGGGATCACCGAGATGTACAGCCGCGAGCGCTTGAACCGCACGCGCCAGGGCAGGCCGTGGAACCAGTTGTGTTGGTTGGGCAGCTTCTCGCGCACCACCATGCCGGCCCGCCGCTTCATGATCGCGCGCACCGCCTCGATCATCATCAGCGCACCGACGGAGCCCAGCAGCAGCAGGAAGCCGAGCGAGATGAACAGATCGAGCTGTCCCAGCGCGCGCAGCACCCCGAAGATCCACACGCCGAGGAACGAGCCGAGAATACTGGCGAGCACCAGGTAGATCGAGAGGTGCAGGTCGATCTGCCCGCGCCGGTAATAGCTGAGCGCACCCGAGGTCGAAGCCGCCACCACCTGCCCCGTCACCGAAGCGACCGCCACCGAGGATGGCACGCCCGAAAAGATCAGCAGCGGGGTCAGGAGGAAACCGCCGCCCACGCCGAACAGTCCCGACAGGAACCCGACCGCGCCCCCGATCCCCACCAGGAAGAACAGGTTCATCGAAAGCTCGGCGATGGGCAGATAAACCTGCACAGGCGGCGTCCGTTTCGCGCTGGGGCATTCTCGGGCCTAGCGCTGGGCGGCGACGAAAATGCGACAGTTTTCTCGAATTGCCTCAAGCCTTAGCAGCAAAATGCAAAGGCGAGGTTGATGCGCGCCGGCGGCCGGACTCAGTGGTCGTGCGGCGCGAGCAACTCGGCGAACTGCCCTTCCTCGATCCGGCTCGCCGCAATCACCGCCTGCGTCCGGCTGTCGACATCGAGCTTCTGCAGGATGGCCGAGACATGCGCCTTTACTGTCGCCTCCGAGATCGAGAGCTCGTAGGCGATCTGCTTGTTCATCAACCCGTCGGAAAGCATCATCAGCACGCGGATCTGCTGCGGCGTAAGGGTCGCGAGCCGCTGCATCAGCGCCGACTGCGCATCTTCGGCCGGCAGCTCCATGCCGTCCGGCACATAGACCTCGCCCGAGAGCACCATCTCGATCGCCCGCCGGATATCGGTCGGTCCCACGGATTTGTGCAGGTAGCCCGCCGCGCCCAACTCGAAAGCGCGCCGCACCACTGTGCCTTCTTCGACCGCCGAAATGATCATCACCGGAATTTCTGGATACTGCGCCCTCAGCAGCAGCAGCCCCGAAAAGCCCCGCGCACCGGGCATGTTGAGGTCAAGCAGCACCAGGTCGCATTCCCGGTCCGCCTCGAGCGCCTCCATCAGCGCGGCGATGTCCCCCGCCTCCTCGACCGCTATCGACGGGTCGCCGCCCGACAGCGTCTGCTTGAGCGCCGCGCGAAACAGCGGGTGGTCGTCCACGATGATGATGCGCCGTCTGGTCATGGGCTCGGGCCCGTCTCCTTTTGCCGGCCTTGGTAACAAGCCGGTCCCCGCTTTTATATCCCACTAAAGGCGGGCGGCGGAGGCGCGATCATAACGCCACCAACCGGTTTTTTGCAAAATGCATCGAGGCTTAACCCGATCTTTACCATGTTTTCCGAAGAGTGGCCGGACGACCATGCCCTGATTGGGTTTGCGGTCGGCCTTTTCTGCAGGGAGCGTCCCTGAACCCAACTGGGAACCATCCATGGTCCGCGCCAATCCCCAGTACGATCAGCAAGCCGATGCCGGCGAGTGGCAGGACCTGCGGAGCGAGCTGGTCGCCTTGCTCGACCAGGTGGAAACCCAGGTGGCGCGCACCCACCAGCCCGATCCCGGCTATCCCGGCCTCACCGAGCGCATGCGCGACCTGCGCCACCAGGTGACCGAGATCGAGCCCGAGACGCGCCACCGCGAGGCGCTGCGCTCGGTGCAGCGCGCCGTCTCCCGTTTTTCCGATCGCGACGAGGTCCCGCTGGCCCAGGCTGGGCCGAACCCGCGCGACACCCTCGAATCCGCCATCCAGCAGATCCGCTCCCGCCACTTCGCGCCTCCGCCGCCCGTCGCGCCGCCGCTGATGCGCGAGGCGGCCCCGCGGGTGATGGATTCCCCGCGCTTCGACGAACTCGCCGAGGCGGTCGGCGGCATTTCCGGCCGGCTCGAGCGCCTCGAGGGCGAACTTCGCTCCCAGGCCCGCGGGCAGACCGCCAACGTCAAGGAAATTGCCGACCAGGTCGGGCAGCTGAGCCAGGTCGTGGAACTTCTCGCCGGCGCCGTCGGCGAGACGGGGCAGGTGAAGCGCCTCGAAAGCCAGATCGCCGGCCTCGCCAAGCTCGTCACCCGCGAGCCGCAGATGGATGTCACGGCCCTCACCCGCCGGCTCGACGATGTCAGCCAGACAGTCGCCAAGCTGGCCGAGTTGCAGAAGGCTTATGCCGATCGCTCGGATACCTCCGGCCTCACCCAGCGGCTCGATGATGTCACCGCCACCGTCGGCCGCCTCGCCGACCTGCAGGTGAAGCTGGTCGACAAGACCGACCCCTCCGCGCTGACCCGGCGCCTCGACGATGTCACCGCCACCGTCGGCAAGCTCGCCGACCTCCAGGTCCAGCTCGTCGACAAGACCGACAATACCGGCCTCAGCCGCCGCCTCGACGACGTCACCGCCACGGTCGGCCGCCTCGCCGACCTGCAGGTGCAGGCCGCAAACCGAGCCGAGGTCCCGCAGGCCGGGCTCAAGGACGCCATGAAGGCGATCGAGGACGGCGTCCGCAACATCTACGACCGCGTCGATGCCATCGAGCGGCAGATGGCCATGCCGCCCGCCGAGCTCGAGAAGATCACCGACGAGCTGCAGCGCTTTGCCGCTGCCATGAAATCTCCCCACCAGCCGCAGGGCCTCATCGAGCTGATCGATGCCCTCAACCAGCGCATCTCCGACATCGAGATGCGCGGCCCCGCTGCCGTGGGGCTGAAGGCCGATGTCGACGCCATGCGCATCGCCGTGGCTGACGCCATCGAGCCTCGCTTCGCCGCGCTCGAACTGCAGCTCGAGGCCATTTCCGACAAGGTGGCCAATCCGCCCGAGCTCCACATCGGCCAGCTCGAGGCGCAGGTGCGCCAGCTGGTGGCCCGCATGGATCAGACCGGCGAGCAGCTCACCGGCCTCGCCAAGCTCTACAGCCAGCCTGCCGAGCGCGAGCCGGCCCCCGATTTCGCCGCGCTGGCCGATATGGTTGCCGAACGCACCTCCGCCGCCCTCTCCGACGCGCGATCCGGCCTCGGCGAGTCCGAGTACGCCGAGCTCGAGAAGCGGCTTGGCCGCATCATGGAGCGGGTAGCCGCCGACCGCCCGTCCGACGACAATTCCGCGCTCGAAGCCACCATCCGCGAGGTCAACGACCGTCTGGCGCGGCTCGAGCAGTCTGTCGCCAGGCCCGCCCCCCTGCCGCTCGCCGCCGCGCCCGCCTTCCCGGCCGAACCCGTCGCGCCGCTTGCCGAGCCGGAGCCGGAAGACGATCCGTTCGCCTCGCTGCGCGAAGAGGACGAGCCCGAGGCACTCTACGCCGCGTCCGAGGAAACGGTCGTCGACGTCGAGCCCGAGCCCGATCCGTTCGTCGCCCGCACACCGGAGCCGCAGCAGCGTGCCGACCTGATGCCGGCCGACCCGGCGGAAGACGCGCCGCTCTTCGACAAGCCCTTTGCCGACCCCACCCCGCTCCAGCGCGCGCTCGAGGCCAAGAACGGCCCGCGCCTTCGCCATCCCGCGGCCGCCGAGGCCGTGGCCGACGAGCTGCCCCCCGCGCCGGTCCCCAGCATCGATTTCGGCGTTTCCGAACCCGCCGCCTTCGAGCCGATCGCCGACGATCGTCCGCTGCCGCCGCGTTCGAGCTTCGACGAGGTGCCCGGCACGCCCGAGCCCGAGTTGCCGCCGGACGAGACGCCCGCCGTCACCACCAACCGCAACACCTTCATCGCTGCCGCCCGCCGCGCCGCCATGCGGCAGTCGAGCAGCCCGGCTCCCGCCAGCACCGCCGTCGGCGGCACGTCGCTGATCGCCCGCGCCTTCGCCCGTTTCCAGGCCACCCGCGCTGCCGGCGTCCAGGCTTCCCCGGCCCTGTCCATGCCGCCGGCGGCAGCCCAGGTTCCGCCCCCGGTCGAGACCGAAGCGCCGGAGGCCCCAAGAAAGGCCGAGAAGGCGGCAAAGCCGAAGAAGGAGCCCCGCTTCAAGCTCGGCCGCCGCCGGCTCGCCGGCGACAAGGAGCCCGAGACCGCCTGGAAGCCCGAGGAAGCAGCGGCGCCGCGCGTCCTGCCCGCCGCGCCCCCGCCGCACGAGGTCGCACTCGGCGCCGAGGACACCAGCCCGCCCGAGGATTCGGCACCCCCCGCCAAGCAGAGCTTCCTGCTGCGGCACCGGCAGCCGATCCTGCTCGCCGCCTCCATCGTGGCGTTGGTCTGCCTCACCATCAACTTCATCAACCAGCGGCTCGAAGAGCCGGCTCCTGGCACGGTGGACGAGCCCCCGGTCGATGTCGGCGATGCCGCACTCTCGCCCACGCCGCTCGCCCAGCAGTTGGACCTGCCCACCGCTCCGGTGACCTCGGCCCGCGTCATCGGCATGACCGACCCGATCGAGACCGCTTCGGCCGATCCGGCTGCCGCGCAGGGCTTCACGCCCACCGGCGCCCAGCCCCTTCCGCCTGCCGTCGCGGCTGCAGCCGATATCGCCACCGATCCCGACGCGGTGCCGGTGGCCAACCTGTCCTCCACGGTCGACCCGCTTGAAAGCCCGGTGAAGGTCGAGCTGCCGCCCGATGGCATTGGTCCCGAGCCGCTCCGCCAAGCCGCCGCCAATGGCGATGCCCGCGCCCAGTTCGAGGTTGCCGCCATCTACACCGAGGGCCGCGCCGTTCCGGAGGACCTCAGGACTGCCGCCATCTGGTACGAGCGCTCCGCCAGCCAGGGCTTCGCCCCAGCGCAGTAC
>JAEYTN010000481.1 GCA_023433985.1 Pseudomonadota bacterium
GGTCGGCGCAGCCGGTCACCGCCAGCGACGCCTCGGTTTGCCGGTCGACGATCTCCAGCTTCAACCCGAGTTCGCGCTCCACCCGGGCAATGAACGCCTCGCCGTTCGTGGCGGAGCGGCAGGCCTCGGTGGCGATCAGCCGCATGCGGGTCGGTTCGTGTTCGCGCAGCTTGTTGCGGCAGAGCCGGAGCGCCTCCATCGTGCGTTCCATCGCGGCGTCCGACAACCGGCCGCTGGTCGAAAGCCCCTCTCCCAGCCGCACGATGCGGGTGAACCCATCGAGCACGCGAAAGCCGTTCTCGTGCGGGCGGGCGATAAGCAGCCTGCAATTGTTGGTGCCAAGGTCGAGCGCCGCATAAAGCGGGCCGCGCGGCCGGCGGGAGGCATTCCCAGCGGGGTAGGTCCGCCGCTCCGATCCGCCCGATCCCGGTTGCCCCCCGGCTCTTGCGGTCTTCTGGGCATGGCTCGCGCCCTGCCCGTCACGGTGCCGCTCCGTGCCGTCGGGCTCGGATACGGCGGCGGACCGATCGGAATCGGCCAACCTTCAACTCCATCTCCCGCGCGGTCGCTCCGATCGGCCTCAGCCGAGGGCGCCCGGACACGGGTCTATTTCAGTTGGGATCGAGGGTAGAGGAAGGCGCGGGGGAGCGCAACGCCAAGATTTCGCCGCACTAAAGCCGGCGCAAAGTGAAGGACCGGCAGAACACGCCCGAGCAGGAGCGCAGTTCCATCGCATCGGAATTGACCAGCCGCGCCGTCGCCTCGTAGGTTTCGCCATCATACTGCATGACCCCAACCCACGTGTTCTCCTCACCCGGCTTGGCGTGGCGCACCACATAGCGGTTGAGCAGCGCCAGGTTCTCGTCGGTCCGTGCGTCGTCGCGCAGCCAGGTGAGCTTGGCGCACAGCTCGCGGCCGTCGCCGCAATAGGTGATGCGATAGCGGGATTCGCCGGTCGAAACCTCCCACTGACCGGTAGGATTCAGCTCGGCGGCGGAAGCGACAGAAACTCCGGCCGCAAGGATTGCGGCAAGTGCAACGGCTTGCATGGAGGAACTCCGGGACGACGCTGGGCCACGACTATGGCCGAGCGCCCGCAAAATGGCCGAACCGGGGGAAAAGTTCCGTCGGCCCGCGGCGAACTGTCGCCTTAACCGAACTGTCGCAAGAGGTGTTGATCCCCGCACCGATTGCCGCTAGAAGGCGCATCGCTGACGGCGAGCCTTACCCCGCCGTCCCAGGCGCCCGTCGCTTGGGGAATAGTTCAATGGTAGAACAGCGGACTCTGACTCCGTTAATCTTGGTTCGAATCCAGGTTCCCCAGCCAATCCTTTCCCACTTCCGAGCGCTCAATAACTGGCCAGTGGTTGCTGCGCCGGCCCTATTCGAGCATGGCGCGTAGCGCGGCGTCGCCTTGGGCGTAGTCGGCTGGCGGGTCGGTGGGGTGGTTCAGCTGCAGGATGAGGAAGCCCCCAAGCGCAATTGCGGCTAGAACGCCGGCGCCAGCGACACGGTGACGGCGTAGCGTGCCGGCGATGCGCGACGGCAGCAGCATCAGCCAGACAACCGGAACTAACAGAAGTAGAAATAGAAGTTCCATTGGCGGAACTCCAAATGCGCCCGATTACATCTTGCGCCCGATTGGTTAATTATCGGTGATGCATCGGCCACTCACACGGAGTGCCGCTCACCCCGAACCTGTGACAACAGTCGAATCGACTGGTCGCCAAACAATACCTGCAGTTCAGCAGAAGTAGAGCCGCCGTGGCCCCGCAGTGCGACCTGTATGCCACACTGCTCTCCCCGGCACCGGCCGCGACGCGGCGACCTGTCGCAGCAAGTCGCTATTATTGCTGCGCAATTCCCACAACGCCCGCTATTCGGGGCTAATGCGGCAAAAACCCGCTTGATTGGCCTCTCTCGCTCGGTATGGTGCCAAGGTCATTGCGCAGGGTTCTGGCGTCCGCCGCAACGGAGGCCGAGTCGCTGCAGGGTGGGCGCCGGGTGTACATGCCCGGAGTCTGGTGCGGGTGAATGATATGACGTTAGACCAGCGTGCTGGCGGCGCGGGCGCCGGCGCGAGACGACTTGCAGTTCTCCTGGCGACCTTCAACGGCGCCCGGTTTCTCGATGCACAGTTGCGATCGGTGATTGCGCAGGATTGGGCGGCGATCGATGTGGTCGCGTCCGATGATGTGTCGACCGATGGAACGCCTGATCTGCTGGTTAGCTGGCAGAGCATCTGGAACAAGGGCAGCTTCTCGGTCATGTCGGGGCCACGGCGAGGCTTTGCGGGCAATTTCCGCAAGTTGCTGACGGAGGCCGAGGTGGACGCCGATTACGTGGCGTTCTGCGACCAGGACGATATCTGGCACAGCGAGAAAACCAGGGTGGCGGTGGCGGCGCTCGAGGAGCACGGCTCGCGGCCGGCCCTCTATTGCGCCCGCACGCTCATTACCGATGTCGAGGACCGCGAGGTCTCGCTCTCCACGCTGTTCCGGAAGACGCCCGACTTCGCCAATGCGCTGGTCCAGTCGATCGGCGGCGGCAACACCATGGTCATGAACCGCCCTGCCTACGAACTGCTTCGCGAAGCGGCGCGACGCACCGATTTCGTCAGCCATGACTGGTTCGCCTACCTGATCGTATCAGGGGCGGGCGGCAAGGTGATCTATTCCGAAACGCCGCACGTTCGCTACCGCCAGCACGAGGGCAACCTGATCGGTTCCAACCTGGGCCTCCAGGCGCGCCTGAGCCGGGCCCGGTTTGCGCTTAGCGGCCGCTACGTGGGGTGGAACAACCTCAATATGAACGCGCTCGCGGCCTGCCGCGATCTTCTCACCCCCGATGCAGCGGCCAAGTTCGACCGCTTCTGCAAGGCCCGCCATGGCGGGCTGCTGGGGCGGATCGTCAACCTCTGGCGCTCGGGCGTCTACCGGCAGACTACCATCGGGCAGCTGTCGCTGTACCTCGCCGGCCTGCTGGGCAAGCTCTGATGCCGCCGCAATGTCGTGTGCGGGCGGCTGAAGTCGGGCCGCTTGCCGGAGGTATGGCATCGTGACCATCCTCGTAACAGGCGGGGCCGGATTCATCGGTTCGAACTTCGTGCTCGATTGGCTCGCAGCGCGCGACGAGCCCGTCGTGACGCTCGATGCGATGACCTACGCAGGCAATCCGGGAAACCTGGTCGCTCTCGCCGAGGATCAGCGCCACAGCTTCGTGCATGGGTCGATTGGCGACGGTGCGTTGGTCGCCCGCTTGCTGCGGCAGAACCAGATCCGCGCGGTCATCAACTTCGCGGCCGAAAGCCATGTCGACCGCTCCATCTCCGGGCCAGCGCCGTTCTTCGAAACCAACGTCATGGGCACGCTGCATCTACTCGAGGCGGTGCGTGGGTACGTTGCCGAGCTCGACGGTGCGTCGCGCGATGCGTTCCGCTTCCTCCACGTCTCCACCGACGAGGTCTACGGCACGCTGGAGCCGAACGATCCGGCCTTCGCGGAAACCAACCCCTACCTCCCCAACAGCCCCTACGCGGCGAGCAAGGCGGCATCCGACCACCTCGTCCGCTCCTATCGCGAGACCTACGGGCTCAATACGCTCGTCACCAATTGCTCGAACAACTACGGGCCGTTCCAGTTTCCCGAGAAGCTGATACCGCTGGTGATTCATAACGCGCTGAACGGCAAGCCGCTGCCGATCTATGGCGACGGCCAGCAGGTGCGCGACTGGCTCTATGTGGGTGACCACTGCTACGCCATCCGCGTCGTGCTTGAGCGCGCCGAGCCGGGCAGCACCTATAATGTCGGCGGCAACAACCAGATGGCGAACCTCGACGTCGTTCGCATCATCTGCGCCCTGCTCGATGCAAAGCGGCCACGCGCCGACGGCGAGTCCTACGCCGGGCAGATCACCTTCGTCGCCGACCGGCCCGGGCATGACCGCCGCTATGCCATCGACGCCACCAGGATCGGCCAGGAACTCGGCTGGCGCCCGGCGGTGACGTTCGTCGATGGCATCGCGAAGACGGTGGACTGGTATCTCGACAACCCGGCCTGGGTGGACGACGTGACCAGCGGCGCCTATCGCGAATGGATCGCGAGGCAATACGGATGAAGATACTCATCCTCGGTCGCGACGGACAGGTCGGCACGGCGCTCACGGCCTTGCTCGCTCCGCTGGGCGAGGTCGCCGCCTATGGCCGCGATGGCGCCGACTTCTCGCGTCCTGACGACGTCGAGCGCGTGGTGCATCGCGAGCAGCCGGACGTGGTCGTCAACGCCGCGGCCTATACGGCGGTCGACAAGGCCGAGGCCGAGCCGGACCTTGCGCGACTCGTCAACGCCGCCTCCCCTGCCCGGCTGGCCCGGGCCGCGGCGGAGCTTGGCGCGCTGCTGATCCACTATTCCACCGACTACGTGTTCGACGGCGAAAAGCCCGAGCCCTACACCGAGGACGACGCCACCGCGCCGCTCAACGTCTACGGGGCGACCAAGCGCGAAGGCGAGGAGGCGATCGCGGCAAGCGGCGCCCGGCACCTTATCCTGCGCACCAGTTGGGTACACGCGCCGGGCCGCAGCAACTTCATCGCCCGGATCCTGCACCTCGCGGCCGAGCGCGAGGAACTGAAGGTCATCGACGATCAGGTCGGCGCGCCGACCAGCGCCCGGCTGATCGCCGATGTCACCGCGCGGATCGTCGCCCAGCTCGATGCCGGGCGGCCGCTCGTTTCGGGCCTCTACCACCTCACGGCTTCCGGCGAGACAAGCTGGAACGGCTATGCCCGCTTCATCGTCGAGGAGGCCCGCCGCCGCGGCGCCGCGCTGAAAGTCACGCCCGACAGGGTGCTTCCCGTGCCGTCGTCGGCCTTCCCCTCCCCCGCGAGGCGACCGAAGAACTCTCGCCTTTCCACCCACAAGCTCAGGACAATGTTGGGCTACGACCTTCCCGACTGGCACGCCGACGCCCTTGCCACGCTCGAAGCCCTCGTTCCGGAGGCAGCCCGATGACCCGGCGCGGCATCATCCTCGCCGGCGGCGCCGGCACGCGGCTGCATCCGGCGACGCTCAGCGTCTCCAAGCAGCTGCTGCCGGTCTACGACAAGCCGATGATCTACTACCCGCTGTCGACGCTGATGCACGGGGGCATCCGCGAGGTGCTGATCATCTCGACACCCACGGACCTGCCCCGCTTCCAGGCGCTGCTCGGCGACGGCGCGGCCTGGGGCATGGAGTTCCAGTACATCGTGCAGCCCAAGCCCGACGGGCTGGCGCAGGCATTCATCCTGGGTGCGGAGTTCGTTGCCGGCCGGCCCTCGACGCTGATCCTGGGCGACAACATCTTTTTCGGCCACGACCTGCCCCGGGTGCTGGGCAATGCCTACACCCGCGAGGCCGGCGCGAGCGTGTTCGCCTACCACGTGCACGATCCGGAGCGGTACGGGGTCGTCGGCTTCGACGACGATGGCCGCGCCACCTCGATCGAGGAGAAGCCCCGCGCGCCCAAGTCGAACTACGCGGTGACCGGGCTCTACTACTATGACGACCGGGTGGTGGAGCTGGCGCGGAGCCTGCAGCCCTCGCCGCGCGGGGAACTCGAGATCACCGACCTCAACCGCCTTTACCTTGAGGCCGGCCAGCTGACGGTGGAGCGCATGGGCCGCGGCTTCGCGTGGTTCGACACGGGCACGCACGACTCGCTGCTCGAGGCCGGCCAGTTCATCGCCACGCTGGAGAAGCGGCAGGGCCTCAAGGTCGCCTGCCCCGAGGAGATCGCCTGGCGCAACGGCTGGATCGACGACGCCGAGCTCGAGCGCCTCGCCAGGCCGCTCGAGAAAAGCGGTTACGGGCGCTATCTGCTCACGACGCTGAAGGAGGGCCGCTGATGCAGGTGACCCGCCTCGATATCGAGGGCCTGGTGGTCTTCGAGCCGCGCGTGTTCGAGGACGAGCGAGGCGCGTTCTTCGAAAGCTTCAACCTCGCGCGCTTCCGCGAGGCCACCGGCCTCGATGTCGATTTCGTGCAGGACAACCACTCGGTAAGCCACAGGAACGTGCTGCGCGGCCTCCACTATCAGGTCGATCCGTACGCGCAGGGCAAGCTGGTCCGCGTGGTCAGCGGCGCCGCGTGGGATGTCGCCGTCGATATCCGCGAGGGCTCCCCGACCTTCGGCAAATGGGCCGCCGTCGAGCTCAGCGCCGACAACCGCAAGCAATTCTGGATCCCCCCCGGCTTCGCCCACGGCTTCCTCGCCCTCGAAGACCGAACAGAGTTCTTGTACAAAACCACGAACTACTGGCACAAAGACAGCGAACGCACGATACGGTGGGACGATCCCAGTATTAACGTGCAGTGGCCGGCGAGGGGGACACCGGTATTATCGGAGAAGGACGCGGGCGCGAACGGCACATCCATTGCAGAGTAGGGCATGAGTCGCTGGCGTGCGTCCCTGCCCAGGCTGCTACTTCGAGTGCGCGGATCCGCTGACGAATGAGCCTACTCGCCCGGCTGCAAGCCTGACTGCCTCGGTTACTTGGTCGGACATTCTACCAACGGCCTCGATCGACCACCGCTCAACCGCGAAGTACCATAAAAGGCTGACCAAGACCGACAGTCCGATCATCAAGCTCCACATAAGGTCCGGGTAGGCTTTCACTGCTCGCCACCACTGCCCCATAAAGGCAAACACGGGCTGATGACAAAGATACAACGCATATGAGGCAGCCCCTAGCGAGACCATTGTCTTGCCGGCGACAAACCCGCGGCTCTCGGCTGAAATAGCTAAACCTACGAGAGCCAGTCCCAATGGTCCGCCTGTGAGTACACGGACGGTGACATCGTCGTTTGAGATGGAAAGCACAGCTGCACCAGCAGCAATCACGGCGGATATCGCCCAAATCGCAGGGTTCAGCTTCGCCACCTTGCCGACCGTTGCTGCAAGACCCACGCCAAGGGCAAATTCTGCGACGTAAGGGCTCATAGACACCCCCCACGCACCGCCGACCACCAAGGTCAACATTCCCCAAACCAAGATGGATGCCAGCGCAACCTGCCTTGGCAATACAAGTAGGACCGCAAAAACGAGGTAGAACGTTAGCTCATACGTTAAGGTCCAACTCACTGGAAGGATTAGCTGCCCCTCGCCCACAGGCAGCAACGTATATGAACCTAACCAATTGTAGGACTCAACAGGACGGTTGCGCACCACGAGCTGCAGCGGGATCATAAACAGGAGCCACGGCCAGAAGCTCACATAGATTCGGAACGCTCGGCGTAGCACAAACGCCGGGACCTCTGCCGCTGTGTGCTTGCGGGCCGTCGACGCCCAGATGACAAATCCCGAGATCACAAAAAAGACGTCAACGCCGAGCTTACCCCAAGGCTGAAGCAAAGACAGCGGCGCGCGCAGCCAGGTTCCGTCGGAATTTAGGTAGTGGATGCTGGCGTGAAAACCCGTGACAGCCAGAGCGGCCGCAAACCTCAACGCCTCTATGTTCCGGAATCGTATTTTGTTTCCTCTCCTGAAACCACAGATCGCCTAGAGGTGGCATGCCCATGGCAAGCACCCGTCGCTATCTCACAGTCCCCTTTGGCCAATGACACAACAGTCCAGATATCTGGTCGCCGACCCCAACGAACTGGTTGATCACAGCCAATTCGTGCGCATGGTCAAGACCCTTTCCTCTCCGGAGCGTATTTCCAGACCTCATGCACATATCGTTGGCAATTCCGTCCACCTACATTCTATACTTGCTGCAGCCGGCCGCGACATGCTTGTTCCGGCTATAGTCGAATACGAGGTATTTGAACCAGTTATTGTCGATCAAGGCATTGTTTTAACCCAGGATGGGTACGCCTTAATTGACTCAGTTCAGGATATTCCTCATGGCAATCGCGAACATGTCGTTGTAGACAGAGCCGCCGTTACGCTAACCAGCTCACACGCAATATCTCGTCACCCCGCTAAAGGCCTGCTGCTGAAGAAGATAGGGCAAACCAACTATGGTCATTGGTTGGTAGAGTTGCTACCTCGCCTGTACTTGACCGGTGCGACCACGGCATTGGTGCACCGTCCATCGCGGGGATACGAATTTCTAAGTGCCATGTATGCCGATTCCATAGCAAGCTTGGACGAACGCACATCTCTCATACCTTTCGATGGTATGCCGAGACAATTGCAGTCAATTCGATATGTGACAGGCGCGTCACGCCTGAAGCACCATTTTACCCCCGCTGTGCGCCAGATGTCGGATCATATCGTCGGCCACCGACATGACGTCTCAAGGAAGCTCTTCGTGACCAGAGGCGCGGAGCACGGTCGCGCCATAGAGAACTCCGCCCAGGTGGAAGGCTTTTTCGAGCAGGCCGGCTTCCAGATCGTTCAGCCCGACCGTCTCTCCTTTCAAGAACAGGTACGCCTCTTTTCCGAAGCGTCCCAAGTGTTTGGGATAATGGGCGCGGCCATGTGCAACTGCATATTCTCCCCGCCGACGACGGTCGTCGGCTATCTAGCCCCCGACTATATGCTATCCAGCTTCTTTCTTGACATGGAGACCGCCTTGGGAAGATCCGCCATCAACATCATGTACTGCCCAACGATTGGCAACGCAGGGCCAACACTAAGGCGCAATATACAAGTGGACATGTCTCAGCTATCGCAGTTCTACCGGGACTCTCTCACTCAGTAGTCCCACGGCGCTCGCGTAAAGCCCAGCTCTTGCAACATGTCCTCCGGCCATTTGTTCGCTCGGTACATCATTTGATACTCCGCCGGCCGTTCCTTCTTCAGTAGCTGTGTGGATCGTTGATGCTTGTGCACTACGCGCGCGTCGGGCTCGTACACCACCCTTTTCCCAAGGTACTCACGGGTCAACGCGCAAAATGTCCGGTCGGATCTGAAGTGTCGTCCGAACTCCGCGTCAAGACCGCCAAGCTCATCGATGATCCGGCGCTTAATGTACGCACAAAAGAAGGGGGCAAAGGTCAGATCGACGGCTGCGCCGTCGTGAAAGAGCGGAACCGAAGCCACGTTGTTGTGGTGGACGGAAAGAGTTACGTCGGCTGTCACCCGCGAATCATTTTCGGGAGTATGGGTGCGAACGGATGGCTCTCCTGGAATCATCATCTGCGCGGGAACAACGATTCCGATGTCATTCGATGAGAGGGCCCGCGCCTGGAGTTTGGCCAACGAATGACGAGCGAACACTGCATCGTTGTTTACGAGAAGGATGTCATTTCCAGGAATCGCAAGCCGCCACGCCTGATTTACGGCGTGGGTAAAACCGTAGTTCTGTGAATTCAGAATCAGCCGAAACGAGTAAATCTCCGATAGTTCCCTTAGTCGGGAGCACGCCTCCTCTCCAGAGTCGTTATCGACGACGATGTACTCCACCATTTGCTCCGATCCGGAGGCGGCTTCGGCCAGCGACCGTAAGCATTCCTCTAGCAAATCAGGTGAACCGTAGTTTGGTATCAAGACACTGACCGCGCGGCTAAGCGGAGACACCGGCCGCTGCTCTAGGATGGCGAGACGGCTTGCTAGCTTGGTGCGAACCTGACCTATAGCCTTGCGCATATCTTCATTGTTTGAGATGGCGTTTTCGGCAATGCCACGACGATAGTACGATAGCGGAACCGGGATCGATACCATCGTGCAGGCTTCGCTTATTCGCAGAACGAAGTCCCAGTCGATGAAACGTCGGAGTTCGGTGTCAAAGTTCCCAACGCTTTGAAGCAGTCCCCGACGATGGACCAAGGCATTCAAGTCGATGTAGTTATGGTTCTCCAGCGCTGTGCGATTGAAAGCTCCAAATCGCACAGTGGAGGGAGCGCTGGCCGCCGCTTCAAAAATGAGCTGTGCACAGTAGAATGCGCCTGCGGCAGGGAAGCGTCCGGCAGCACCTACCATTACAGCAAGAAAGTCGCGGTGCATGAGGTTGTCTGAGTCGAGGTAGGCGACTAAGTCCCCGGTCGCGCGAGCCAACCCGGCATTTCTTGCGACGCTAGCGCCACCGCGACGCTTTGATTCGAGAACTACAACCTTAGGGTCGCTCGCAAAGGCTTGCGCGCGTCGAAGGGTCCGATCGGAGCTACCGTCATCGACGACGATCAACTCAAAGTTGTCGTACGATTGAGCCAGCACACTCTCAATCGCCTCGCCAATCGTGGATTCACGATTGTAGGCCGGCATGACAACCGAGACCAAGGGCCTTGCTGCGCCGGGCTCGACTCGGGACAGTTGCTTTCTCAAGAATTCCATAGCGGCCAAGCACCGCTTGCCCTCGTCCCCAAATGGCGCGCTCAGAGTGGTGATTAATAATGACCGCTTTAGGTAGTCGTTTAAATCATCGTATCCTTGAGAGTTCTTCTTGCCGCGAGCATTCGGAAGACGCCCCTCAAGTCTGCCATACTTTACAAAATGCAGAAAGGCATTCATACCATGCCGCTTAACATCCGCGTATCGCGCTAAGTACCAGCTCGTATCAAAATCTGGGCGGGGATTGGTACCCATTGCGGCACCTTTCTCTAGATAGTGCCTGACAGGGTCCTCACCCTCACCTATGAAGTGACCATACACGAGCTTGTAGTAGTTCGCGTCGAACTCCTTCCGAATAGCATTCAAGTCGGCATCTCGAGCTGGAAGACCGAGGCGAGCCGCGGTTTCATAGTATGCCTTATATATATGTCTCTTCAGCATCCAATCGACTTCATGTACAGCAGGACTACTTCTGGTGCCCGTCCGGCGAGATGTCAATGCGCGTGACGGCAGGTTAGCCCATAGCGTCACTTATCAGTCACGTTGGCCGAGGTGGTCGAGGTCCGTGACTTCTGACTCCAGGGCTGCGACGTCCAGCCGCTTCACCCGCCCCTTTTCCAGTTCCAGCACGCGGTTGCAGGTCCGTTCGATCAGCGCCGCGTTGTGGCTGGCGAGGATGATGATGCCGGCTTTTTCGGCCAGTTCGCCCATGCGCTCCTTGGCCTTCTTCTGGAAGTTCGCGTCGCCGGCGCCGATCCATTCGTCCATCAGCAGGATTTCGGGCTCGAGCGTGGTGGCGATGGAGAAGGCGAGGCGGGCGGCCATGCCCTGGCTGTAGCTCTTGAAGGGCATGTCGATGAACTCGCCCAGCTCGCTGAAGGCGATGATCTCCTCGGTACGCGCCGCGATCTCCTCCTTGCTCCAGCCGTTGATCAGGCCGCGCAGCATGATGTTGCGGCGTCCCGTCGCCTCCTGGCGGAAGCCGAGGTTGATGTTGAACAGCGCATCGACGCGGCCGTCGATCTGGAGCCGGCCGGCCGTCGGCTCGTAGATGCCGTAGAGCACCTTCAGCAGCGTGGTCTTGCCGGCGCCGTTGCCGCCCACGAGGCCGAGCCGGTCGCCGGCCTTGAGCTCGAAGCTCACGCCATCGAGCGCGGCCACGAAGCGGTGGCGGCCGTCGCCCGAGATGGTGCCGCCCGTCGCCGGCATCCGCCGGTCGCGCGGCCGCAGCGTCAGTTTCTTGCGCACATGATAGGTGAGGCTCAGGTCCTCGGCACGGATCGAAACCATCAGAGCACCAAAGCCACGCGACGCCGCAGTGCCCCCATCAGCACCACCGCTATCGCCCAGAACGCCGCCATGCCGACGAGGCAAACGAAAAACGCCGTCGTGGGGAAGCGCCCCTCGACGATCGGCACCCGGACAACCTCCAGGTAGTAGGTGAAGGGGTTCCAGTGGTAGAGCAGCCCGCGCACGCCGCCGGTGCCGCTCTCCTGCCAGAACACCGGAGTTGCGAACATCGCCACCCGCATCAGGTTCGAAACCACGAACTGGCTGTCCGGAATGAAGGCGCCGAGAAACGCGAACACCGTGGCCACCGCCGGCGCCGACAGCACCACGACCGCGAGACCGACAAGCGACCAGAGCCAGCCGGGATTCGGCATCGCGCCCACCAGCAGCAGCACCGCGACGCACCCGGCCAGCGCGTAGCCGGCGCGGATCACGTTCTGCAGGGTCAGGCGCATGACATAGACGCTGAGCGGCAGGTTGGTGCCCTTGATGAAGCTCTCCTCGCGCGCGAACAGCCCGGTGCCCTGGCTGATCGTATCCATCATGAAAAACCAGACCAGCAGCCCCACGGCGATATAGGCCGCGAACTGCGTATCCACCGTGCCGGCATGGAAGATGAAGATGAAGGTCGCGGCAAAGGCGAGGTAATTGATCAGCAGCCAGAACGGGCCCAGCGTGGTCCGCCGGTGCTGATCGCCAATGTCCTCGGTGGCGAGCGCGATGCCCACATCCCGGCGGTCGATGCCCGCGCGGATGTCCGCGAAGGCGCTCGCAATGATTCTAAACATATAGGCCTCGAGCCCGATACGGCGCGAAGCTCGCCTAGCACAAGCAACGCCCGTGGCCAAATGCGGCGCAAGCGCTCAACCGACCACCGCCCGATCGGTGACACGGCGCCAGTCCGCCCCGTCGGAAAAGGCCAGCACCGCCCCGCCTGCCTCATCCGACACGAACGCGATCTGCCCCGCTGCGGCGGCAGGCGGCAGGCCGGCCACGGCGTAGGCCTTCACCCGCACCGGGCCGTCGACATCCAGCTTCGCCGCCGGGGCTGCCGTGCCGACCCCCGCGTTGCCCGTCGCCGAATCCACAACCACCACCTCGGTCCAGCTCGCCCCCTCGGCGCTCACCTTGATGTGCAGCTTGTCGTCCCCCGCCGTGCCGATCTCGGCCCGCCCGGAGTGCGCCGTCTGGAACAGCAGCGATGCCGTATCGCCGGATGAATGCTTGTTGAGCTTCACCTGAACGTCGTCTGACGCGTGGGTGAACAGCACCGCGTCGCTCGCCACTGCGAGGCGGTTGGTGGCATCGGCAGTAGCGTTCACCCCGAACTGCGGGGCCCGCCCGTCGAGGCCGAGCGTGGGCACCCAGGCGGCACCGCTCCAGACGAGGAGGCCGTTCTCGTCGAGAACGAAGGCCAGCCACCCCGGTTCGGGTACGTGGAACTTCCACGCATCTCCATCCCAGGCAGCGATCCGGTTGGCCTTCCCGGCCCAGTCGCCGCTCGGCGCGGCGCCGACGATGTAACGGGCGCCGGCAATGGGGCTCGCCGGCGGAGCGCCCAGGTCGCGGTCGAGGACGGCGAGCTGGGTCAGCGTGTCGAGCGCGGCGATCGCCTCGTTGTGGGTGATGTGCTTCTGCGCCTGCCCCGGCAGGATGAAAGGGAGCTTCAGGTGGGTGCTGGTGGTCATCTCGGTCCTCGTCAGTTGCTGGCGAGAAATCTACGAGAGGCCCGAAGCGCGGGGATAAGTCTGCAGAAAGTCCTGCTCCGGCCATCTTGATGAACGGAGTCTGAACGTCGACGTCAGGCCGGCTGGAGCTCCGGCTTCACTTCCTCGAGCTCGATCAGCGTGCCGTCGAAATCCTTGGGATGGAGGAACAGTACCGGCAGCCCATGCGCGCCCAGCTTCGGCTGCCCGTCGCCGAGCACGCGGGCGCCTGCTTCGGTGAGGGTGCGGGTGGCCGAGGCGAGGTCCGGCACCTCGAAGCAGATGTGGTGAATGCCGCCATGCGGGTGCTCGTAGAGGAACTTCGCGATCGGCGAGTTCTCGCCCAGCGGCGTCAGGAGCTCGATCTTGGAGTTCTCGAGCTCGACGAACACGACCGTCACGCCGTGCCCGGGCAGGTCGTGCGGTTGGTACACCTCGGCGCCGAGCTGGTCGCGGTATTTCGCTGCGGCGGCAGCGAGGTCGGGGACGGCGATGGCGACATGGTTGAGGCGGCCGATCATCGGTTGGAAAGCCTCCCTTCGATCTGGTTCAGCACCGAGAATGCGGCTTCGAGCACGTTGGTGCCGGGGCCGAAGATCTCCGCCACACCGGCTTCTCGCAGGAAATCGTAGTCCTGCTCGGGGATCACCCCGCCGACGATGACGGTGACATCGCCGAGGCCCCTGCCCTTCAGCTCGGCGATGAGCTCCGGCACCAGGGTCTTGTGGCCTGCGGCGAGCGATGAGACGCCGACGGCATCGACGCGCAGCTGCGCGACATGCTTCGCGACTTCCGGAGCCGTCTCAAACAGGTCGCCCATGTGGACATCAAAGCCGAGATCGGCGAAGGCGGTGGCGATCACCTTGGCGCCGCGATCGTGCCCGTCCTGCCCCATCTTTGCGATGAAGATGCCGGGAGCGCGTTTTTCAGCCTTCTCAAAGCCGGCAATCCGCCGCTGCAGTTCGGCATATTGCGGGTCATCGTTGTAGCTCTCGGCATAGACGCCGGAGATGACGCGGGTGACGGCAGAATGGCGGCCGAACTCTGCTTCGAGTGCGGCCGAAATCTCGCCGAGCGTAGCGCGGACGCGGGCGGCGGGGATGCTGGCGGCGAGGAGGTTGCCGCCGGTGCGGGTGGCTTCGCGGAGGCCGGCAAGGGCACCGGCCACCGCATCTTGGTCGCGTGTGCGGCGGATGTCGGCGAGGCGGGCGATCTGCTCGTCGCGGACCTTGTGGTTGTCGATCTCGCGGATCGGGATTTGCTCTTCGTTCTCAAGCCGGTAGCGGTTGACGCCGACGATGACGTCCTCACCGCGATCGACGCGGGCCTGGCGCAGGGCGGCGGCCTTCTCAATTTCGAGCTTCGGGGTGCCGGCCTGCACGGCGGCGGTCATGCCGCCCTGGGATTCCACCTCTGCGATCAAGGCTGAAGCGCGCTGGACGAGGTCGGCAGTGAGGGCCTCGACATAGTAGGAGCCGCCGAGCGGGTCGACCACGTCGGTGACGCGGCTCTCGTGCTGGAGGATGAGCTGCGTGTTGCGGGCGATGCGGGCGGAGAATTCCGTCGGCAGCGCAATGGCTTCGTCAAAGCTGTTCGTGTGGAGGCTCTGCGTGCCACCGAGCACCGCTGCGAGCGCCTCGATGGTGGTGCGGACGATATTGTTGTGCGGATCCTGCTCGGTCAGCGACACGCCCGATGTCTGGCAATGGGTGCGTAACATCTGCGATTTCGGGTCTTTGGCGCCTGCGTCTGCCATGAACTTCTGCCAGAGCGTCCGCGCGGCCCTGAGCTTCGCCACCTCAAGGAAGAAGTTCATGCCGATGCCGAAGAAGAAACTGAGGCGTGGCGCGAAACTGTCGATGTCGAGACCGCGGGCCTGGGCCGAGCGGACATACTCGATGCCGTCGGCAATGGTGTAGGCCAGTTCCTGCACCGCCGTCGCCCCGGCCTCGTGCATGTGGTAGCCGGAAATCGAGATCGAGTTGAACTTGGGCATGTGCTCGGCGGTGTAGGCGATGATGTCGCCGACGATCCGCATGCTCGGCTCGGGCGGGTAGATATAGGTGTTGCGGACCATGAACTCCTTGAGGATGTCGTTCTGGATGGTCCCGT
>JAEYTN010000511.1 GCA_023433985.1 Pseudomonadota bacterium
CGGCGAGCGGCTCGTTCACCGAAGGAATGGTGATGGTGTGGGCCACCGTCGTGTCTTCGAGCCCGGCGATGGCGACGATGTCGCCCGCTTCGCCCACTTCGATCGGTGTGCGCTCGAGGCCGCGGAAGGCCAGCACCTTGGAGATGCGGCCCTTCTCGATCTCCTTGCCGTCGCGGCTCAGCGAGTGGACGGCATCGCCCGCCTTCACAGAACCCGAGGTGATGCGGCCGGTCAGCACGCGGCCGAGGAACGGGTTGCGCTCGATGGTGGTGACGAGCATCCGGAACGGGCCTTCCTCCACGGTCGGCTCGGGCACATAGGAGACGACCTTGTCGAGCAGCGGCGCCATCTGGTCGTCGCGCGAGCCATCCGGGGTCTCGGCCATCCAGCCGTTGCGACCCGAACCGTAGAGCACCGGGAAATCGAGCTGTTCGGAGGTCGCGTCGAGCGAGATGAAGAGATCGAAGATTTCCTCGAGCACTTCGAGGTGACGCTCGTCGGGCCGGTCGATCTTGTTGATCGCGACGATCGGACGGAGGCCCTGCGCCAGCGCTTTGCCGAGCACGAACTTGGTCTGCGGCATCGGGCCTTCGGCGGCATCGACGAGGATCACCACGCCGTCCACCATCGACAGGATGCGCTCAACCTCGCCGCCGAAGTCGGCGTGGCCGGGCGTGTCCACGATGTTGATGCGCGTATCCTTCCAGACCAGCGAGGTCACCTTGGCGAGGATGGTAATGCCGCGCTCGCGCTCGAGGTCGTTGCTGTCCATGGCGCGCTCTTCGACGCGCTGGTTTTCGCGGAACGAACCGGATTGCTTCAGCAGTACGTCGATGAGCGTGGTCTTGCCATGGTCGACGTGGGCAATGATTGCGATATTCCGCAAGGACATGAGGGGCGGGCCAATCGAATTTTCGGGAAGTAGCCGCGCCCCTTATCGGAGCGAGGTCACAATCACAAGACAATTCACCGAATACGAGCCCTGCGACGGCTCAGGAAACGCGGCGCAGGCGCGGGCGCGCCGCTTCCTTTTCCAGCATTTCGCCAACCGCCACGGGTGACAGCGGCGGCGAAAACAGGAAGCCCTGCACCTCGTTGCAGCCCTGCTCGCGCACCGCCGCCAGCTGCTCCTCGGTTTCGATGCCTTCGGCGGTAGTAGACATGCCGAGCGAATGGCCGAGGCCGATCACCGCCTTGATGATGGCGAGGCTGTCGCCCTTGGATTTCAGGTCCCGCATGAACGAGCGGTCGATCTTGATCTTGTCGAACGGGAACGAGCGCAGGTAGCTCAGCGACGAGTAGCCGGTGCCGAAATCGTCCATCGAGATGCGGACGCCCAGTGCGCGCAGCTTGTGCAGCGTCTTGAGCGTCGGCTCGTTGTCGGCGAGCAGCAGCGACTCGGTGATTTCGAGCTCGAGCCGCGTCGGCTTGAGGCCGGTCTCGCGCAACGCCGTTTCGACCGTGTCGTAGAGCCGCTTGTTCTTGAACTGCACCGGCGACAGGTTAACCGCCACCCGCACATGCTCGGGCCACTGCGTCGCCTGCCGGCAGGCCTCGCGCAGCACCCACTCGCCAATCTGCACGATGAGGCCGGTCTCCTCGGCAATGGGGATGAACTCCGCCGGCGAGACCGTGCCGCGCTCGCTGTCCCAGCGCAGCAGCGCCTCGAGGCAGGTGATCCGATTCTCCTTGAGGCCGACCAGCGGCTGGTAGACGAGCCTGAGCTCGTTGCGGACGAGCGCCAGCCGCAGCCCCGCCTCGATGCTGCGGCGCTTCTGGATCGCCGCATCCATGCCGGTCTCGAAGAAATGGAAGGTCGAACGGCCCTCGTTCTTGGCCTTGTAGAGCGCCAGGTCGGCGTTCTTGATCAGCTCGTCGGAGCTCTCGCCGTCCTGCGGCGCCATGGCGATGCCCACCGAGGCGCCGATCACTACCTGGTGGCCCTCGATGTTGAACGGCTGCCCCATCACCTGGACGATACGCTCGGCGATCGCCGCGGCATCGGCCGGCTTGTCGATGTCCCGCAGCAACAGGGCGTATTCATCGCCGCCCAGCCGTGCCAGCACGTCGTTCTCGCGCGTCGTGCCCCAGAGCCGCGCGGAGGCCTGCTGTAGCACCTTGTCGCCCAGTGCGTGGCCGAGCGTGTCGTTGACGCCCTTGAAGTGATCGAGGTCGATGCAGAGTACCGCCACCTTGTCGCCGCGATCGATCGCCGCCTCGGCGCTCGCCATCTCCTCGAGGAACTGTGTCCGGTTGGGCAGTTGGGTGAGCGCGTCGTGCCGCGCCATATGGCGGATGCGTTCCTCCTGCTGGCGCTGCTCGGTGACGTCCTCGTGCGTGGTGACCCAGCCGCCATCCTTCATCGGATGGTGCTGCATCATGATGATGCGCCCATCGAGTTCGTGGATGTTCTTGGCGTGCTCACCCTTCTGGATCACCTCGCGGCGCCAGCGGATATACTCCTCGCGGTCGGCGCCGGCGTGCATGCCCTCGTCGAATAGGTAGCCGAGGATGTCGTCGAGATGCGTGCCCGGCTTCAGCAGGTGCTTGGGCAGGTTGTAGATGCGCTGGTAGGGCTCGTTGCAGATCACCAGCCGCCCCCGGGGATCGTACATGCAGAGGCCCTGACTGATATTGTTGACGGCCGCGTCGAGCCGCAGATTCTGCCGTTCGAGCTCGCGCTTGCGCTTCTGCATGATCTCCGAGGAGGCGATCTCCTCGGTGACGTCCTCGTGCGTGACCACCCAGCCGATGCCGGGGGAGTAGACGTGCGCCGTCTCCAGCGTCCGCCCGCCCTCCACCAGTTCCCGCACCTTGGCGCGGGCGCCGCCGCGGTTGTGTAGGAGCTCCTGCTTGTAGGCGGCGAGGAACTCTTCGGGCGACTGGTCGGGATGGTTACCGAGCCGCGCGGAAAGCCGGACCACAGCCTCGAGCGTCATGCCCCTTTTGATCTTGCTGGAGGGAAAGCCGTAGATATCGAGGTAGTGCTGGTTCCACATCACCAGCTTGAAATCCGGCGACCAGACACAGAACCCGTACGGTATGCTTTGCAGCGCCGCATCGAGCAGCAATTCGTTGTCGGTGCGGCCCACGGACTGAACCGGTAGCGCCTTCACTTCGAGAAGCCTCCAGAACCAGCGCCTGAAGCTAGCTACGCGGGGTTAAGGGGGCTTTAATCCTGTAGGTTGCCCGGGTCACGCCCGCGCAACCTTTGGGTGGCGAAAACCTACTTGCCGAGCTTGAGCCGGCGCGCGGCGTAGGTCTTGAGCCGCAGCCCGTTGAGGCGGATGAAGCCCTCGGCATCGTGGTGGTCGTAGGCGACCGCGCCTTCCTCGAAGGTGACGAGGTCCATGTTGTAGAGCGAGTAGGGCGAGGTGCGCGCGACGACCGTCGCCGAGCCCTTGTAGAGCTTCACCGTAACGTCGCCGGTGACGAACTGCTGCGACCTGTCGATGAGCGCCTGCAGCATCTCGCGCTCCGGCGAGAACCAGAAGCCGTTATAGATGAGCTCGGCGTATTTCGGCATCAGCTCATCCTTGAGATGCGCCTCGCCACGGTCGAGCGTGATCGACTCGATGCCGCGGTGCGCCGCGAGCAGGACCGTGCCGCCCGGCGTCTCGTAGAGGCCGCGCGACTTCATGCCGACGAAGCGGTTCTCGACCAGGTCGAGCCGGCCGATGCCATTGTCGCGACCGAGCTCGTTGAGCCTGGCCAGCAGCGTCGCCGGCGAGAGCTTCTGGCCGTCGATCGCGACCGCGTCGCCCTGCTCGAAATCGATGGTGATCACGGTCGGCTTGTCGGGCGCGTCCTCCGGCGAGATCGTGCGCGAATAGACATAGTCCGGCACTTCGACGGCCGGGTCCTCCAGCACCTTGCCCTCCGAGGGGGCGTGCAGCAGGTTGGCGTCGACCGAGAACGGTGCCTCGCCGCGCTTGTCCTTGGCGATCGGAATCTGGTGCTGCTCGGCGAAGGCGATCAGCTGCTCGCGCGAGCGCAGATCCCATT
>JAEYTN010000378.1 GCA_023433985.1 Pseudomonadota bacterium
GGGAACCGGCGGTACAGCATGTCCGCCACCACCAGCCCCAGCACCCGGTCGCCCAGGAACTCGAGCCGCTGGTAGCTGTTGGCGATCCGCTTCGACGGCGACAGCGCGCTGGCGTGCGTCAGGGCCCGCTCGAGCAGCCCGGGATCGGCAAACCGATACCCCAGCCGCGCCTCGAGCCTTTCGTGCGAGCGTCCCTTTGCCATGCACTTACTGGTTGACCGACTGGAACATGCGGTCCCAGCGGACATTGGCCGGCCATTCCCACAGCTGCCACGGCGGCAGGTTGTTCTTGATCGAGAAGAAGCGCGCCTCGGCCTTGCCGATCAGCTGGTCCTTGGCCACGTAGCCGACCTGGTTCAGCACGCGGCTGTCGGCCGAGCGGTCGCGGTTGTCACCCATCATGAAGTAGTGGCCGGCGGGCACCGTGTAGACCGAGGTGTTGTCGAGCGGCTCGTTGTCGCCGATCTCCTGGATCGTGTGCTTGACGCCGTTCGGCAGCGTTTCCTCGTAGACCGTCACCGGCACGCTATCCATCGCGCTGTCGGTATCGGTCGCGGTGCCGATCTCCCGGCGC
Source organism: Pseudomonadota bacterium (assembly GCA_023433985.1). GTDB lineage: Bacteria > Pseudomonadota > Alphaproteobacteria > Rhizobiales > Devosiaceae > Devosia_A. The sequence goes on from JAEYTN010000378.1 coordinate 575, forward strand.
TCGACCAGCTGGTCGTTGATATAGAGCCGCCCCTGCTTCATCTGGATGCGGTCGCCCGGCAGGCCGATGATGCGCTTGATGTAGTCTTCGTCGGTGATGTTGTGGAACACCGCGACGTCGCCGCGCTGCGGCTGGCCGAACTCAAGGAAGCGGCCGTTGAACGGCAGCGCCACCGGGAAGGAGAACTTGCCGAAGCCCCACGCCCATTTGTTGGCGATGAAGTAGTCCCCGATCATCAGCGTCGACTGCATCGAGGCGGTCGGGATCGAGAACGGCTGGTAGAGGAAGGTCCGGAACACCAGCGCGATGGCGAGCGCCTCGATGATCACGACGATGGTTTCGACCAGCTCGTTCTTCTTCTTGACGGGCTTGGCCGCCTCGGCTTTCGACATCGTCTCGCTCATCTCATGCCTCTGCCCATTGCGCGGGCCGGTTGTCGTTACGGAACCGCCGCGAACTGGTCAACGGGCAGTGCTTCGATGATCACGAAGGCCTGCGCCATGCCCCCGTCATCGGTGATGGTCAGGTGGATATGTGGCTTCATGCCGGCCGGCACAAGCCGCTCCAGCACCCGGGCCGCGCCGTTGGTGAGTTTCATCGTCGGCTTGCCCGAGGGGAGGTTTACCACGCCCATGTCGCGCCAATAAACGCCGAAACTAAGGCCGGTCCCAAGCGCCTTCGAGCACGCTTCCTTGGCCGCGAACCGCTTGGCATAGGACGCCGCCCGCTGCGCCCGCCGATCCGATTTCACCCGCTCGATCTCAGTGAAGCACCGATGCGTGAAGCGCTCCCCGTACCGGTCCAGCACCTGCTGCACTCGCGAGATATCGCACAGGTCGTTGCCCAGGCCGATGATCATGAAGCGGCTCCTTTGGCCGGCACCGAATACGCCGGTGATCCTCCCCTGTCGAAGACGGGGGAGGGGGACCGCCGGAGGTGGTGGAGCGGGCGGTCCGGACTCGGCGCCTGTTGTCGCCCCCTCCACCAGCTACGCTGGTCCCCCTCCCCCGCTTCGCGGGTGAGGATCACGAACGTCCGCGAGCCAACGTTCACGCCAACCCCCTCGACCCCGGCTTCACGGCCGGGATCGCCGCCAGTTCCGGCGGCAGTGCGTCAGCGGGATAGGCCGGCACCTTGTACTCGGTGAGCGCCACCAGCGGCACGCCGACATCCGCCTCGCCGCCCGATCGGTCGATCAGGCACGCGGCAGCCACCACGTTCGCGCCCAGCCCCCGGATCGCCTCGATGCATTCGCGGATCGACAGCCCGGTCGTCACGATATCCTCGACGATGATCACCTTCTCGCCCGGCGCGATCTCGAACCCGCGGCGCAGCTCGAACACCCCGTTCACCCGCTCGGTATAGATCGCCGGCACCCCGAGGTGCCGCGCCGTCTCGTAGCCGGGGATGATCCCCCCAACCGCCGGCGACACCACCTGGCTCACATCGCCAAAACCCTCGGCGCGGATCTTCTCCGCCAGCGCCCGGCAGAGCTTCTCGGCCTTGTCGGGTTGCATGAACACCCGCGCTTTCTGCAGGAACACGGGCGAGCGGAGCCCCGAGCTCAGGATGAAATGGCCGTTGAGCAGAGCTCCCGCGTCCCGGAAAACCTGCAGCACTTCTTCTGTCGTCACGCGGGCACCTTCTGTTTGGCCGGCGCCTTCCATTCGAGCGTCACCACCTGCTCCGCTTCGGCAATCGTGGCGCGGTGCACATCGGACACCCCGGCCTGCATCTTCAGCGAGTTGAGCACGTCGGTGAGCTGGCCCAGGTCACGCACCTCGAGCTGGAACGTGATCTTGTGGAAGTCCGGCGATTCCATACGCATCACGAGATTATGGATGTTGGCCCGGCAGTGGGCAATCACCGAGGCGATCTGCGCCAGCGAACCCGGCTTGTTCTGGCTCTGGAGGGCTATCGAGGCGGGGTGCAGCTCGTCCTCACGCCCCACGATGTCCCAGCGCACGTCGATCCAGGCGACGTCGCTGTCGTAGAGATCGCCCAGCGCGTCCGAGTGGATCGGGTAGATGGTGATCCCCTGCCCCTGCCGCATGATGGCGACCATCCGGTCGCCCGGCACCACGCCCTCGGGCGACACCACGCAGCGGGTGTGGAAGTTGAGCTCCGCCAGCGCCGCCTTCGCCTCCGGCCCGGCATTGGGGTTGCCCGGCACGCGGAAGCGGAACATGTCGGTGGCGCGCAGTGCGAACCAGCCCTCGGCCTTGTCCGGCACCGGCAGGTCCATCTTCTTGCGCCGCCGCTTCACGCCCTTCACGTCGAGCAGCTTGTCGTCGAGGTCGCCGACCGTCACCCGGCCCTCGCCCAGCGCCACCAGCAGCTCGCGCTTGCCCTGCAGCCCGACGGCTTCCGCGAGTTGCTTGAACTCCGCGTCGTCGAGGCTCATTTCCTCGCGCTCGAGCAGCATCGAGAGCGTGTGCTCGCCATGCGTGTAGTGCCGCTGCTGCGCCTGCTGCCGCACCGCCCGGCGGATCGCCGCCCGCGCCTTGCCCGTCGCCGCGATGGTTTCCCAGTTCGAGGGCGGCAGGTGGTTCTGGTCGCGGATGATCTCGACTTCGTCGCCCGAGTGCAGCTGCGTGACGAGCGGCACGATCTGCCCGTTGATCTTCGCCCCGACGGTGGTGTCGCCCACGTCGGTATGGAGCGCATAGGCGAAGTCGATCGGCGTCGCTCCGCGCGGCAACGCGATCAGCCGCCCCTTGGGCGTGAAGCAGAACACCTGGTCCTGGAACAGCTCCAGCCGCGTGTACTCGAGGAAATCCTCCGGCGACGAGCCGCTGGTCAGCTGCCCGATCGTCTGCCGCAGCCA
>JAEYTN010000079.1 GCA_023433985.1 Pseudomonadota bacterium
CTACATGCATGTCGTGTTCAATGATCACCTTGGTCATGCCGCGCGCCTTGATCTTCTTGAGGAGGTCGATCGTGGTGTTCGTGTCGTGCCGGCTCATCCCCGCCGTCGGCTCGTCGAGCAGCAGCAGGCGCGGATGCTGGATCAGGCACATGGCAAGCTCCATGCGCCGCTTGTCGCCACGGCTCAGGGCCCCGGCATGTGACGCCCGGCGGCCCGAGAGCCCGACGTCCTCAAGGATCGCTTCGGCCTCGTCCCGGATTTCGGCCTCGTTTTCGACCGGCCGCAGCATGTTGATCCTGAAGGCTCCGTCGCGCCGGGCGAAGGCCGGGGTCATCACGTTCTGCAGCACGGAGAGCTCGGGAAAGATCTCGGGTGTCTGGAACACGCGCGCCACGCCGAGCTGGTTGATCTCGTGAGGCCGCCTGCCGGTCAGCACGTTGCCATCGAACACCACCGCGCCGCGGGTAGGCGGGATGCGGCCGATGATGACGTTGAGCAGGGTCGACTTGCCGGCGCCGTTCGGGCCGATAATGGCGTGGGTCTTCCCCTCCTCGACAGCGAAGTCGATGTCGCTGAGGGCGTGCAGGCCGCCGAAGTTCTTGCTGACGTCATCGACGTGCAGGACGATGTTGCGGTGTGTGTCGGGCATCGGTTCACTCCGCCGGCTGGGCGCGCACGGCGCCGGGTGTGGTGGGGGTGCCGCGGCGGCTAAACAGCGCGCCGATGCGGCGGACGCCCTCCATGATGCCCCCGGGCAGGAACACCACGACCAGCACGAACATCAGGCCAAGCGTCAGGTACCAGCCCTCGCCGACGAACTTGCTCGCAATGGCGCTCACCGGATCGGCGATCTCGGGCGGCAGGAACGAGAAGAAGCGGTGGACGACGTTCTCGTTGAAGGCCGAGAAGATGTTCTCGAGATACTCGATCAGCCAGGCGCCGATGACGGGGCCGACCAGCGTGCCGACGCCGCCGAGGATGGTCATCAGCACCACCTCGCCCGAGGCGGTCCACTGCATGCGCTCGGTGCCGGCCAGCGGATCGGTGATGGCGAAGAGGGCGCCGGCGAGACCGGCATACATGCCCGAAATGACGAAGGCGGTGAGCGCATAGGGCCGGGTGTTGAAGCCGGTATAGTTCATGCGCGTCTGGTTGGACTTAATGGCCCTCAGCATCATCCCGAAAGGCGAGGCGAAGATCTTCTGGGCCTGCGACGTGCTGCACGCCGACCGGATCGTCTACTCGTCCGGCTTGAATCTGGCCGACCTCAGCGCCGATGTATCGGTCGGTCCCGCCTGCCGCCTCTGCCCGCGCCGCGATTGCCCCGACCGGCAGGAGGAGGCGCTGATGCCGGGTGGCCAGCCCGCAGCGGTGCGCGCACCATTGGTGCCGCGGCGTTTCGATATTGGCGAAGCCGAATGAGTATGCGTTACTGTTCCATCGCGCCCATGGGGAGATCTGCGCAGGAGGGGGACATTTGGGCGTGGACGTTCTCATTGCCGAGGATGAACCGAGCATTCTGGATTCGCTCGATTTCATCCTGAGGCGAGCTGGATACTCGATCGAATCCGTAACCGACGGCGACGCCGCGCTGGCCGCTATCCGCCGTCAGCGGCCGAGGCTGGTGGTGCTCGACGTCATGCTGCCCAAGCGCTGGGGCTTCGAGGTCCTCAAGCAGATCCGCGCCGACGCACTCACCCGCGACCTGCCCGTCATGATCCTCACCGCCAAGGGGCAGGCGCAGGATCGGCAGATCGCCGAGGAGCTCGGCGCCTCGAGCTTCATCACCAAGCCCTACGCCAATGCCGATGTAGTCGGCACCGTGAAGCGCCTGCTGGAGCCGGCGGGGTAGGGGCGATGGAGCGCCGCAAGCTGACGAGCGCCGCGCTGGTCCTCACGCTTCTCGGGGCGCTAATGTTCCTGCCGCCGCTTGCCAGCGTTCTGCAGATCGAGCGCCGCGTGCTCGGTATCCCGGCCGAGGTTATCTACCTGTTTCTCGTCTGGCTGCTGCTGATCGTGGGCGCCTGGTGGCTCGGCAAGCGGCTGCCGCGCGAAGGCGAGGATGAGGGCTGATGCTCAGCGCCGACCTCGTCATCGCCACTGGTATCGCCTATGTGGGCCTGCTCTTTCTCATCGCTTACGTATCCGACCGGCGGGCGCGGAAGACGCAGTCTTCGTTCCTGCGCTCGCCCTTCGTCTACACGCTCGCCATCTCGGTCTACTGCACCAGCTGGACCTTTTATGGCGCGGTCGGCTCGGCGGCCCGCAACGGGCTCGAATACCTCGCCATCTATCTGGGGCCCACCATCGTGTTCATCGGCTGGTGGTTCATCCTCCGCCGGCTCGTGCGGATCAGTCATAACCAGCGCATCACCTCGATCGCCGACCTCCTCTCCTCGCGCTTCGGCAAGTCGAGCCGGCTCGCCGTGCTGGTGACGGTGATCGCGGTCATCGGCATCGCCCCCTACATCGCGCTGCAGCTCAAGGCGGTCACCTCGTCGATCCAGGCCATCGCCGGCGCCCGCGAATACGGACAGGGCACGCTGCGCGGCGTCGACGATGTCGGCCTCGCCTTCGGCGTCGCCGCCGGCATGGCGCTCTTCACCGTGCTGTTCGGCACTCGCAACGTCGATGCCAAGGAGCAGCATCATGGCGTCGTCGCCGCCATCGCCTTCGAAGCGGTAGTGAAGCTCGCGGCGCTGCTCGCCGTTGGTCTGTTCGTCGTCTATGCCGGCGGTGGCTTCGAGGCCATCTTCTCGCGCGCCGAAGCGGTCGGCGTCGACATCTACTCCACCGGCACCTTCAACGACCGTTGGGTGGCCATGAACGTGCTCTCCATCGCCGCCATCATCTGCCTGCCGCGGCAGTTCCAGATTACCGTGGTCGAGAACTCCGACGAAAACCACCTGCGCACTGCCGCCTGGGCCTTCCCGGCCTACCTGCTGCTGATGAGCCTCTTTACCCTGCCCATCGCACTTTACGGGCTCACCTCCATGCCTGCCGGGGCCAACCCGGATATGTTCGTGCTCACCCTGCCGCTCGCCGCCAACCAGGAGGGCCTCGCGCTCTTCGCCTTCATCGGCGGCTTCTCGTCGGCCACCTCAATGATCATCGTCGAGTCGATCGCGCTCTCGATCATGGTCTCCAACCACATCGTCATGCCGCTGGTGCTGCGCTTCACGCAGGGGCAGGGGGTCGGCGACGGGCGAGGCGTCAGCCAGTTGCTGCTCAACTCGCGCCGCTTTTCCATCGCGCTCATCCTGTCGCTGGGGTTTTTCTACTTCTACCTGACGCGCAACAGCGATGCGCTGGCACCGATCGGCCTTATCTCATTCTGCGGCGTGGCGCAGTTCCTGCCCGCCATCATCGCTACTCTGTTCTGGAAGGATGCGTCGCTGAAGGCCGCCACCGCCGCGGTTGCCGTCGGCTTCGTTGTCTGGGCCTGGTCGAGCTTCCTGCCCTCGTTCGGGTCCGCCTCCCCGGTGGTGGCCCAACTGATGGCGGAAGGGCCGTGGGGCATGGGCTGGCTCCGGCCCGAAGCGCTGTTCGGCGTGGAGGGCATCGATCCCCTCGCCAATGCCGTGTTCTGGAGCCTCTTCCTCAACACCACAACACTCGTGGTCGTCTCGCTGTTCACCTCGCAGTCGGCGCTCGAGCGGGTGCAGGCGACGCTCTTCGTCGAGCTCTTCCGCCGTCCTGCGCCGGTCGGACGCACGCTGATCGCCGGCTCCGCCGACGACCTGCAATTCGTCGCACAGCGCGTGCTCGGCACCGAGCGGGCCACCGCGCTCTTCGCCAGTGCCGGCGAAGAGGTCGGCACGCCGCAGTTCATCGATCGGCTGGAGCGGGAGCTCGCCGGCTCGATTGGCGCCGCCTCCTCGCACGTGATGCTCTCCAAGGTCGTGAAGGGCGGCGCCGTCTCGCTCGAGGAGGTGCTGCAGATGGCGGACGAGACGCAGCAGGCCATCGAGTACTCGCAGCAGCTCGAGCGCACCTCGGCGGAACTCCGTGACACGGCGCAGCAGCTCGAGGATGCCAACCGGCAGCTGCGCGAGCTCGACAGCCAGAAGGACGAATTCCTCTCGCAGGTCAGCCATGAGGTCCGCACGCCGATGACCTCGATCCGCTCCTTCTCCGAAATCCTGCTCGGCGAAGGGCGGCTGGAGGACGCGGAGCGGCAGAAATTCCTCGCCACCATCCACAAGGAGAGCCTCCGGCTTACCAAGCTGCTCGACCAGATCCTCGACCTCAACGCGCTCGAGCGCGGCGCGGCGGCGTGGCAGAACGTCCCCACCGATGCGGAGGCCGTGCTCGATCGCGCCGTCGAGGTCTGCACGGCGCTGGCGCGGCAGCGCAACCTGCGTCTCTCGGTGGAAACCCGGCCTGGGGCGGTGATGGTGGATGGCGACGCCGACCGGCTGAGCCAAGTCTTCATCAACCTCATCTCCAACGCCATCAAATACAACGATGCCGCCGATCCGGTCGTGGACGTGCGCTCTCGCATCTCGCGCCGAAACTACATCGTCGAGGTCAGCGACAATGGGCCCGGCATCGCGCGCGGCGAACGCTCGCTGGTGTTCGAGAAGTTCGCGCGCGGCGCCGGCGCGGCGGTTGCGCCCGGTGCCGGTCTCGGCCTCGCCATTTCGCGGCAGATCATCGCCCGCATGGATGGGCGCCTCGAGCTCGTTCCCACGCGCGGTCGCGGCTCCTGTTTCCGCATCACGCTGCCGCTGTCGGAGGTCGCGCAAGTGGCGGAGTAGCCATCCCTTCGCCGAACCGCGCATCGACGCGGGCGCGATTCCGGCCTATGTCATGCCACCGTCATCATCAAGCGCCCGACCGAACCGACATGCCTACCACACCGATGCCCGGCGATGCCCTGCTGGCGCTGTTGCGCAGTTACGTGGGCGATGCCCATGTGCTCATCGATCCGCGCGCCAACCGCCGCTTCCGCAAGGGCTATCGGTATGGCGAAGGCAAGGTGCTGGCGGTGGTTCGTCCCGGCACGCTGCTGCAGCAGTGGCAGGTGTTCAAGGCGTGCGTCGAGGCAGGCCGCATCGTCATCATGCAGGGGGCCAATACCGGCCTCAACGGTGGCTCCACCCCGTTCGGCGACGACTACGACCGCGAAGTCGTGCTCATCAACACCATGCGCATCAACCGCATCGACCTGATCGACGGCGGCAAGCAGGTGCTGGCGCTCGCCGGCTCGACGCTCCATGCGCTCGAAAAGCTGATCCGCCCGCTCGGTCGCGAGCCGCACTCGGTGATCGGCTCCACCACTATCGGTGCCTCGGTTGTCGGTGGCGTCTGCAACAACTCGGGCGGCGCCCTCATCCGCCGCGGCCCCGCCTTCACCCAACTCGCGCTCTACGGCCGTGTGAACGAGGACGGCACCGCCTCGCTCGTCAATCACCTCGGCATCGAGCTCGGCAACGACCCAGACGAGATTCTGTCGCGTCTCGACACCGGCAAGTATACCGCAGCCGACATCTGGCACGACACCGGCCGGCTCGCCTCCGATCCCGACTACTCCACATTGATCCGCCAGGTCGACGAACCGGGCCCCGCCCGCTTCAACAACGATCCGCGCCTGCTGCATGAAGCCGCGGGCAGCGCCGGCAAGCTCTGCGTGTTTGCGGTGCGGCTCGACACCTTCCCCAGCTCCGGCCCGTCAAAGGTGTTCTACATCGGCTCCAACGACTTCATGGAGTTCACCAATATCCGCCGCCACATCCTCAGCTCATTCAAGACGCTGCCGGTCGCGGGCGAATACCTGCACCGCGACGCCTACGACATCGCCGAACAGTACGGGAAGGACCTCTACCTCCTCATCAAGTATGCCGGCACCGAGCGCATCCCGACTGCCTTCGCGCTGAAGAGCCGGTTCGACGCCGTCACCGGCCGCCTGGGGCTCGGCACCAACCTTTCCGACAAGATCCTCCAGGTGCTCACGGGGCTCCTGCCCAACCACCTGCCGAAGCGCATGAACGCCTTCCGCGACGCCTACCAGCATCACCTGCTGCTGCGCGTCGACGGTGACGGCATTGCCGAAACCCGCGGCTACCTGGGCTCCATCTTCCCCTCGCAGACCGGCGACTTCTTCGAGTGCGACGACGAGGAGGCCGCCGCCGCCTTCCGCAACCGCTACGCCATCGGCGGCGGTTCGGTGCGCTACCGCGCCGTGCATGCCGACAAGGTCGAGAACATCGTCGCCCTCGATCTGGCGCTGCCCCGCAACACGCTCGACTGGCGCGAGACGCTGCCCGACGGCATCGAGCAGTACATCGAGCGCCGCATCCCCTGCGGGCACTTCATGTGCCAGGTCTTCCACTACGACTACGCGGTCAAGAAGGGCACGGACTGGCTCGACATCGAGCACAGGATCATCGCCCACCTCAACGGCCGCGGCATCGAGTTCCCGTCCGAGCACAATGTCGGCCATCTCTACACCGCCAAGCCGGTGCTCGCCGATTTCTACCGGTCGCTGGACCCCACCAACACGATGAACCCCGGCATCGGGCAGACGTCGAAGCTCAAGGACTGGGCGTGATGGCCAAGCGCATGTCGAAGACACTGGCGGCCGAGATCGCCGAGCGCACCCTCGCGATCGTGAACCCTCAGAACCGTCCGCTCACCCTTAACGCCGCCCTGCAGCGCCACGGCTTCACGATCGTCGCAACCCCGAGGCCGGAGCAACTGAGTGACCGCTCCGCCATCGTCAACTGGTTGCTCTCAACCTACGCCGAAGTCTAGGCCCATTCCGGCCGGATCAGGCACTCGCTCCCGATCGGCACGAAGCCGTGGCCGAGAAAGGCCCGCAGCGACCGAGCATTGCCCGGCGACACGGCCGCGAACAGCAGTTCGCCCTCGGGTACCAGCCCGATTGCCTCGCCGATCAGCGCCGTGCCGAGGCCGCGGTCATGTGCGCTCGCCTCGACACTCATCTCCCGCCGCCCGGCCAGCCCGGCACCGATCGTCACGATCCCGCGCTCGTCGCCATGGACCACTACGTCCGAGCGATACTGCCGCGCATACCTTACGCGCGGGTGGTCGTCGAAATCCGTCCGCGCCGGCAACGTCGAGCCACCGGTGCCGCGCCGCACAAGCATCACGTCGATTACTCCCACGAAGCCCTCGGGCCCAGCCAGCCAGCGCAGGAAATCCGGCGACATGGATTTGCCGAAGCCGTCCGGGCCCTGAGCCATCACGTCGTCCGCCGGTCGCGCCGTTGCCACCACCGCGTGCC
>JAEYTN010000198.1 GCA_023433985.1 Pseudomonadota bacterium
CAGCTCGATGGCGGCATCGGCATCGGCGCCGTTTCCTCCATCACTGCTGCCTTCATTGCGCAGCGGATTACCTTCGGCGTGGCCGAGACGATCCGCCAGCGCGGCAAGACACCGCCCGTATTCCTCAGTGCGAATATTCCGGGCGGCGACGAGCACAACCGTGCTCTCCAAGATCTCTACGGCGATCGGATCCGCGGGGAAGCGTAAGCTCCTTGCGAAGCCGACCGGCGTGGGGTGTACTTAAGTATCATACAAGGGAAGGGAACTAGGTATGAGAAAGACTCTCGATCGCCGCGCATTCCTGCGTGGCACAACGGCCCTCGTAGCGGCGTCGCCGTTCGCGGGCCTGCTCGGCTCGACCGGCGCCTTCGCGCAGGACGCGGCCAATCCGTTCGGCCTTGCTGACGGCTCGACCGTCGATGCGGTGATCTTCAACGGCGGCTACGGCATCGACTACGTCGAGTTCGCCGCGCAGCTGATGCAGAAGAACCACCCGGGCGTGACCGTGAAGGTTTCGCCGTCGACCCAGATCGCGCAGGAACTGCAGCCGCGCTTCCTCGGCGGCAACCCGCCGGACCTGATCGACAACTCGGGCGCCAACAGCATCGGCTTCTCGGCCATCATCGACCAGCTCGAAGACATGAACTCGGTGCTCGACGCGCCGAGCCTCGAGGGCGTCACGATCCGCGACACCCTGGTGGGCGGCGTCGAGAAGCCGGGCACCTTCGGCGACAAGTTCGTCGCGCTCAACTACGTGATGACCGTGTACGGCATCTGGTACTCGGCGCAGCTGTTCGAGGACAATGGCTGGACCCCGCCGACCACCTGGGCCGAGGCCATCGAGCTGGGCAAGGCGGCCAAGGAAAAGGGCCTCTACCTGTTCGGCTGGGGCAAGGAAGCCGCTACCTACTACCGCACCACCGCGGTTGCTTCGGCAATCAAGGCGGGCGGCGACGAGGTGCGTCTCGCTGTCGACAACTTCACCCCGGGCTTCTGGTCGCATCCGGCGTTCCAGGCCGTCTTCACCGCGCTGCACGAGATCATCTCGGGCGGCATGATGAAGCCGGGTGGCGCCGGCACCCAGTTCACGGCGGCGCAAGCGCAGTGGTCGAACGACCAGTCGTTCCTGCTCTACCCGTCGGGCTCGTGGATCGAGAACGAGATGAAGCCGGCGACCAAGGAAGGTTTCCGGATGACTGGCATGCCCGAGCTGTCGATCGACGACAACGACAAGCTGCCGAAGACCGCTCTGCACGCCACGGCGGGCGAGCCCTTCATCATCCCGGCCGGCGCGCTCAACCTCGCCGGTGGCAAGGAACTGCTCCGCACCATGCTTTCGAAGGAAGCGGCGCAGAACTTCGCCAAGACCAAGCTGGCTCCGACCATCGTGAAGGACACCGTTCCGGCTGACGGCTTCGGCTCCACCGCGCTCGTCTCGCAGAGCAAGCTGCTGGCCGATGCCGGCAACGACGTCTTCACCTGGAACTCGTTCGACCTCTACGGCACGAACCAGGACGAACTGGTGGTGTGGAACAGCTTCCTCGATGGCAAGCTCGACGTGGCCGCGTTCACTGCTGCCCTGCAGCAGATCACGGACCGCGTGTATAACGATCCCTCCGTCACGAAAGTCGAAGTGAAGTAATGGACAGCACGATGGCGAGAGCACCGGCCACCACGACCCGCCGGTGGAAATTGCCGAGTTTTGAGAACACCAGCTTCATGCTGGTGTTCCTCGGGCTCCCCTTGGCGATCTACGTGATCTTCGTGATCTCGCCATTCGTGCAGGCCTTCTATTACTCGTTGACTGATTGGTCAGGCTTCTCGAAGTCCATGAACTTCGTGGGCCTGGCCAACTACGCGGCCTTGTGGACCGATCCGGTCTTCACCAAGGCCGTCTACAACTCGATCGTGCTGGTGCTGATCCTGCCGCCGCTGGTCATCATCCTCGCACTGACGCTGGCAACGCTGGTGACGGTGGGCGGAGGGACCAAGGGCGAGATCCAGGGCCTCAAGCGCGCCGGCATCTACCGGGTGATCTCGTTCTTCCCGTACACCGTGCCCGCTATCGTCATCGGCATCCTGTGGGCGCAGATGTACGACCCCTCGAGCGGCCTGCTGAACGGCCTGCTCACGGCGATGGGCTTCGACTTCTTCAAGTCGTTCGCGTGGCTCGGCGACGAGCGTACCGCCATGGGTGCCTCCATTTTCGTCATCGCCTGGTCGATGGTCGGCTTCTACATGGTGCTGTTCATCGCGGCGATCAAAGGCATCCCGGCGGAGGTCTACGAGGCGGCGCGGGTCGATGGCGCGGGGCGGTTCCGCACCGCCATCTCGATCACCGTGCCGATGATCCGCGATACGATCCGCACGGCCTACATCTATCTGGGCATCCTGGCGCTCGACGCATTCGTCTACATGCAGGCGCTGAACCCCTCGGGAGGCCCCGCCAACTCGACGGTGGTGATCTCCCAGCATCTGCTCAACACCGCGTTCAAGAAGGGCAAGTTCGGCTACGCCACGTCGATGGGCGCTACGCTGGCGATCATCACCCTGATCTTCGCGGCGCTGGTTTTCTTCGTCTTCTGGTGGACCGGACGCCCGGCAAAATCGAAGCGCTCCGCCGTCGCGCCGCCGGTCGACGACGGTACGCCGCATCTGCCGCGCGCGGCCGCCACGCCGCAGCGGGTGCCGCAGGTCGAACGGGCCAAGCCGCGCCCGACGATCTGGACCGACAAGACCGTCGCCACGATCTCGCACATCGCGCTCATCGCCTGGGTGGTGATCATCTGCGCGCCGCTGCTGTGGGTGCTGATGAGTTCGTTCAAGACGACGCAGCAGATCTTCGGCTCACCGTTCTCGCTGCCCACCAGCTTCAACTTCGACAACTACATCTCGGCCTGGACCACGGCCTCGATCGGCACCTACTTCTTCAACACGGTGATCGTGGTGGCGAGTGCGCTGGTGATCGTGATGCTGCTGGGCGCGATGTGTGCCTACGTGCTGGCGCGCTTCGAGTTCAAGGGCAACAAGGTCATCTACTACCTGATGCTCGCCGGCCTGACGTTCCCGGTGTTCCTCGCCGAGGTGCCGCTGTTCCAGACGCTGCGCGGGTTCGGGCTGCTCAACACCTTCCCCGGCCTCATCATCACCTACGTGGCCTTCGCGCTGCCGTTCACGGTGTTCTTCCTTTACGCCTTCTTCCGCACGTTGCCGCAGGAAGTGGCCGAGGCTGCCGCAATCGACGGGGCAGGGCCGTGGCGCATCTTCTTCACCATCATGCTGCCGATGGCAGGGCCGGGCATGGCGTCGGTCGCGATCTTCAACTTCCTGGGGCTGTGGAACCAGTTCCTGTTGCCGATCGCGCTCAACACCAACACCGCCAACTACGTGCTGAGCCAGGGCATGGCGTCGTTCGCCTCGCAGGCGGGCTATGCGGTGAACTTCGGTGCGCTGTTCGCCGCGGTGGTGATCACGGTGCTGCCGGTGCTGGTGACCTACATCATCTTCCAGCGTCAGCTGCAGGGCTCGGTCTCGCAGGGCCTGCTGAAATAGCCTTCTAGCGCGCCGCGCCTGTGATGGCGCGGCGCAGCACTCCGCCGGCGGCGGCGAGTTTTTCGCGCGCCGCTTCCGGCTCCAGGCCGGTGAGGATCATCAGGATCGCCAGCTTGCTTTGATTGCCGGCGCGAGCGAGGGCGGCTTCGGCCTCGGGCAGGGTGCAGCCGGTTGCCTCGACCACAATGCGAGCGGCGCGCGCCACCAGCTTGCCGTTGCTGGCGATCATGTCGACCATCAGGTTGCCGTAGGTCTTGCCGATGCGGATCATGCTGGCGGTCGACAGCATGTTGAGCACCAGCTTCTGCGCCGTACCGGACTTCAGCCTCGTCGAGCCGGTCACCACTTCGGGGCCGACGACCGGGGCGATGGAGATGTCGGCCAGCTTCGCGATCGTTGAATCGGGGTTGCAGGTCAGCGCGACGGTGACGGCGCCCTGCGCCTTTGCGTAGTCGAGCGCGCCGATGACATAGGGCGTGCGGCCGCTGACGGCGATACCGACGACCACGTCGCGGGCGGCGAGGCTGATGTTGCGGAGGTCCGCGGCACCCGCCTCGGCCCGGTCCTCGGCGCCTTCGGAGGCGTTGACCAGAGCGTCGAGGCCACCCGCGATGAGGCCGACAACCATGGTCGGCGGGACGCCGAAGGTGGGCGGGCATTCGGAGGCGTCGAGCACGCCGAGGCGGCCGCTGGTGCCGGCACCGATATAGACTAGGCGGCCGCCGGCATTGAACGCGGTAACGATGGCAT
>JAEYTN010000205.1 GCA_023433985.1 Pseudomonadota bacterium
CCCTCCTGAAGCCTCAACTTTCCGCCCGCGACAGCCAACCAGCCCTACCGGCGCGCCGCGCATTTTAGGCAAATGCTAACCAAACCAGCGTGCCCGCATCGTGACGGCGCAACCGACCGGCCCGCGAACCGATTGTTTCGTGGAAAGGAAACGGAAACCATGCGCACCGCGCCTCTCGCCCTGCTGCTGCTCCTTGCCACCCCGGGGTTGGCACAGCAACCCGCCCTCACCGCCGACGCCATCAACTCGGCGGACTTGACGACACTTGCCGCCACACCGACAGACGCTCCGGCCTGGACGCCCACCGGCCACGAGCGCGCCACTCCCAATGCCGCGATAGTGCGCCTGCAGGTGCTGCTCGATCGTGCCGGCGCTTCCCCCGGCGTCATCGACGGTTTCTACGGCGACAATGTCCAAAAAGCCGTCTTTGCCTTCGAGGCGATGCGCGGCCTCGCCGCCGACGGCCAGCTCGACCCCGAAGTACTTCAGGCACTCGAAACCGGCGAGCCGGTCATCGGCACCTATACGATCACCGATGAAGATGTCGCCGCCATCGGCCCGCCCGTCCCCACCGACTATGCCGAAATGGCCGAGCGCGACTTCCTCGGCTACGCCAGTGTCGTCGAAGAACTGGCCGAGCGCTTCCATATGGACGAGGACCTGCTCGTCGCCCTCAACCCCGGCGTGACCTTCACCGCAGGCGAAACGGTGCTCGCCGCCGCCTACGGCCCCGATCTCGAGGGCCAGGTCGCCCGCATCGAAGCCGACAAGTCGCTGCGCCAGGTCCGCGCCTACGACGCCGAGGACCGCCTGATCGCCGCCTACCCCGCCACCATCGGCTCGGAAGCTAACCCCTCGCCCACCGGCACGCACCTGATCGAAGGCGTCGCCCCGATGCCCGACTACACCTACAACCCGAAGGTGAATTTCCAGCAGGGCGAGAACACCTCCGTCCTCACCATCCCACCCGGTCCCAACGGCCCGGTAGGCTCGATGTGGATCGACCTGAGTGAACCCACCTTCGGCATCCACGGCACCCCCGAGCCTTCGCGTATCGACAAGACCGCCTCGCACGGCTGCATCCGCCTCACCAACTGGGATGCCAACGAACTGGCCCGGATGGTGAAGCCCGGCGTGCCGGTCGTGTTCATGGATTGAGCGCCATCGCCTCCGATTCGCGACGCGCGCTTTAGCCTTATGGGGAAGGTTAGGGAGAGTCGGCTGCCGGCTAATCCGCCAGCCAGTCCCGCACGGCCAGCAGCTCTTCCCGCCGGATCTCGTGCCCGCCCTCGTGCCAGAACAGTGTCACGTTCGCCCCCTGCTCCTTGAGGTAGCGGACCAGCAGCTCCGCCGAATGCACCGGCGCGATCGGGTCGCGCCGCCCTGCCGTGATCAGCAGGCGCTTGCCTGCCAGCCCCGGCTGCGGTGCCGGCGTGAACGGAATCAGCGGATGCATGATGACTGCCGCATCGAACGTCGCCGGCGCCTCGAACAGCGTCGCGGCAATGATGTTGGCCCCGTTGGAGTAACCCAGCGCCAGCCGCTCACCCGTGGGCGCTGCCTGCGGCACCCACGCGGCGAGCTTCTTCGTCGCCCGCGCGAGGTCCGCCATGTCGTAGCGTCCTTCCGCCAGCCGCTTGAAATAGCGCAGCGCCCCGCCTTCGGACACGTCCCCGCGTACCCCGATCCGCCGCGCGCCCGGCTTCAGCTCCGCCGCAAGCTCGGTGAACTGGTGCTCGTCGCCACCGGTACCGTGGAACAGGAAGAAGGCCGGCGCGCCTTCCGACGCGCCCGCAATGTCAGCTGCAAGGTAATTGTCGGCCATCTACGCCGCCTCCCTCTCGTCCCCGAGCGGCTGCAGGTGCTCTTCCAGCCAGGGCCGGAGGTGCTCGTGCTGCGTCGGCAGCTTCAGCGCGCCGCCCAGATGCGCGGTGTCCTCATCCCGGTCGAAGCCGGGCTCGTTGGTCGCCACCTCGAACAGCACGCCACCCGGCGTGCGGAAGTAGATCGCCCAGAAATAGTCCCGGTCGATCACCGGCGTCACCTGGTAGCCGGTGTCGAGCAAGGCCTTGCGCACTTCGAGCTGCGCCGCCCGGTTCTCGACCGCAAAGGCCACGTGGTGCACCGAGCCCGAACCGAGATCGGCATGCTGCACGTCGGGCAGCACTTCGATATCGACGAAATCGGCCCCGTTACCGCCCGGCCGGATCAGCCGGTTGGTGCCGTCGGCGCTCGCCACGTTCTCGTAGCCCATGTAGCGCAGCAGCTCCTCGGTCGCGCCGCCATCGCGCAGCCGCATCGCGACCGAGTGGAAGCCGCGGATCGCGTTCTCCGCATCGACGCCATTGCCGGTCCACGGCACGCGCACGTCGTTGGGCACCTCGACCAGCGCCAGCGAGTCGCCCTCGGGCGCCCGGAAGGTCAGCCGCTTCTCGCCAAAGCTCTCGGAAACCTCGAGGTCACCGACCTGCGCGGCCGTCAGCCGCCCGGTCCAGCAAGGCAGCGAACCCTTCGGCACCGCAAACGCGGTCGTCCCCACCTCGCCCGTACCCTGACGGCCGCGGATGATGTTGGGGAACGGGAAATGCGTCATCACCGTGCCGGGTGTCCCTACCTCGTCGCCATAATAGAGATGATAGACGTCGGGTGCGTCGAAATTGACGGTCTGCTTCACCCGGCGCAGCCCCAGCACGTTGGTGAAGAAGTGGTTGTTCTCGGCCGCATCGCGCGCCATCGCGGTGACGTGGTGCAGCCCCTTGATCTGAGTAAGCATCGCTTGTCTCCAGTGCGGCGCCCGCGCCGCGTTCTTTCGCGATCAGATATAGACCGCCGCACGGTAGACAAAAGCCCGACCCAAGCTACGGATCGTTCAACGATCCCATACTAATCCAGCAACGCTCTGCGCCCACCCGTCACCTACACCCGCTCCCGGAACCCGAGGCTCTCCACCGTCGCCGCCACCGGCCGGTACTCGAGTCCCACCAGCCCGTCATACCCCTGCCCGACCAGCCACTTCAGCCGGTCGGCCCAGTCCATCGAACCGGTCCCCGGCTCGTGCCGCCCCGGCGTATCGGCAAGATGCACATGCACCACCCGGTCGAGCCGGCCCTTCAGCACATCCTCGATCCGCTCGCCCATCACCGCCGAGTGGTAAATGTCGTAGATCAACCGCACCTCCGGCCGCGCCACCTCGTCGACGATATCGAGCCCCTCCTCGGTCGAGGTCAAATAATAGCCCGGATGGTCCACCCGGTCGTTCAACGGCTCGAGCGCCAGCACCACGCCGGTCCCTTCGAGAATCTTCCCGGCTTCCTTCAGCACCCTGACGATCGCCGCGTGCTGCGCCGCCCGCGCCACGCCGCCGAGCTCGTCGCCCGCCTGCGCGATCAGCATCGGCGCGCCGAGCCTCTGCGCAGCCGCGAGCGAGGTCCGCACCCCTTCGAGGAAGCCGGCATGCGAGGCCGGATCGGTCAGCGGCGCGATCGGCTCGCAGAGGATGCCCGCGAGCGGCAGCCCGGTCTCGTCGAGCGCCGCTTTCACCGCATCGAGGTCCTTGTTGGAAAAGCGCCAGAACTCCACCGCATCGAGCCCGGCCGTCTTGGCGGCCCGGATGCGATCCGCAAAATCGGGGTGCTCAGCTGCGAACAGCAGCTCGATGCAGGCGGAAAAGCGCATATTACCTCAGACAGTTACGGCGTGCGACACGCGACCCTTGTCACCGAAGATACGCAGATACCGCGCGATCTCCTCCGGTGTGCCTGTCGCCTTCTCGGGGTTGTCCGAGAGCTTCACGGCCGGATGCCCGTCCGCCTCGCTCACCTTGCAAACCAACGAAATTGGGTCGAGTTGCGGGTTGGGCATCGGCGACACCCCGGCAAAGTCATTGGTGAGGTTGGTGCCCCAGCCGAACGCCATCCGCACCCGCCCGTGGAAGTGGTGGTAGGCTTCCTCGATCATGTCGACGTCAAGCCCGTCCGAGAAGATCAGCAACTTCTCGCGCGGGTCCCGCCCGCGCTCCTTCCACCACTGGATGATCTTCTCGCCGCCCGGGATCGCCGGTGCGCTGTCGGGCCGGAAGCCGGTCCAGTCCGCCACCCAGTCGGGCGCGTGCCTGAGAAACGAGTCGGTGCCGAACGCGTCGGGCAGCACGATCAGCAGGTTGCCGCCATAGTAGCTCTCCCAGTCCTGCAGCACCTGGTAGGGCGCCGCCAGCAGCGCCTCCTCGTTAGGCGCGATCGCCGCCAGCACCATCGGTAGCTCGTGCGCATTTGTGCCGAGCGCCTCGAGGTCGGTATCCATGGCGAGCAGCACGTTGGAGGTGCCGGTGAACACCTCGTTCCCGAGGCCCTCCTTCAGCGCCTCGACACACCAGCGCTGCCACAGGAACGAGTGCCTCCGCCGCGTGCCGAAATCGGAGATTCGCAGGTCCGGCAGCTTCTTGAGTCGCTCCACCTTCTCCCACATCTTCGCCTTGGCCCGCGCATAGGTCACGTCGAGCGTGAACGGCCCGTATTCCTTCAGCGCCGCCCGGCTCCTCAGCTCGTTGATGATCGAGAGCGCCGGGATTTCCCACATGGTGGTCTCGAGCCACTTGCCGGGGAAGGTCAGCTCATACTGCCCATCGCGCTTTTCGAGGTGGTACTCGGGCAGCCGGAAACCCTCCAGCCAGCGCAGGAACTCGGGCGCGAAAATCTGCTTCGAGCCATAGAAGCTGTTACCCGCCAGCCAGATCATTTCCTTCTTGGAGAAGCGCAGCGTCCGCGCGTGATCAAGCTGCGCGCGCAGTTCCCCCTCGTCGATCTCGTCGGCAAGGCGCACCGACTGCTTGCGGTTGATCAGCGAGAACGTCGCATCGACCTTGGGGTACAGCCCCCAGATCATCTGCAGCATCAACAGCTTGTAAAAGTCCGTATCGAGCAGGCTGCGGACGATCGGGTCGAGCTTCCAGGTGTGGTTGTAGACCCGCCTCGCGATATCCATCGTCGTCATCGGCACTGCCTTCCATTCCTCCGCGGCGCCTGTACCTAGGGCCATCGGCGGCAAAAATCCAGCCCACTCCATCGGCATTTGCCGATGAAGCAGCGCGAACGCTTCCTTCACCGCATCGGCGTTACGGCTGTTGCGAAGCGTCAGCACCCATCGAAGCATGAATAGCGCCCTCGCCACCGGTGAACAGGCCCCGGCCGAACCCCGCGCCGCCGAGGGCCCTGCCCTCGTCCCGGCGATTCTCGTCGCGATCGTGCTATTCTGGCTGATCCGTGGCCCCGCTTCGCTCGATGTCGGCAATATTGGCTGGCTGGATCTCGACGACCGCGCCATGCACACGCTGGGCTGGTTCTTCTACCGCCTCTCCCCGTGGACCTGGCCACCCGGCGCCAGCCAGTACGGGCTCGAGCTCGGCAACTCCATCGCGCTGGTCGACGGGTTGCCGCTCTTCGCCATCCCGTTCAAGGCGCTGTCGCCCTGGCTGCCCGAAACCTTCCAGTACTGGGGCTGGTGGCACCTCGCCTGCTTCGTGCTGCAGGCGGTCTTCGCCGTGCTCATCGCCCACCACCTGGGCCTGAGCCGCGTCCTCGGTCTCGCCGCAGCGATCTTCTGCCTGATCCAGCCGGCCTTCCTCAACCGCATCGACGTGCACATGGCGCTGTCGGGCCACTGGGTGATCCTCGCCGCAATCTACCTCTATGTGCGCAGGCCCGCGCCGCCGGTCTGGGCTTGGCCGTTGCTGCTCGCTACAGTGTCGGCCATCCACGGCTACCTCCTCGTGATGGTCTTTGCCGTCTGGTTCGCCGCCTTCGTCCAGCGCCTCTGGCTCAGGACGTTGCCCCCCACCCGTCTCGCGCTCGAAGCCGCGCTCACCGTCGCGGCGATCGTCGCGAGCCTCTGGTTCTGCGGCGTGCTGATGGCCGGCTCGTACGAGAGCTTCGGCTTCGGCCGCTGGCGCATGAACCTGCTCGGCCCGTTCAATCCGAGTTTCTGGTCGCTGACCCTGCCCTCGGTTCCCACCGACCCCGAGGAATGGGAAGGGGAGAACTTTCTCGGCATCGGCATCCTCGTCCTGCTGCTCCTCGCCCTGCTGCCCGGCACGGGGCTGTTACGCCGCCTCGCTGCTCCCAAATGGGCGCCCCTCGCCCTGATCGCGGTGGCGATGGCAATTTTCGCCCTCAGCCACAAGGTCGCCTTCGGCTCGATCGAGCTTTTCACGGTACCCCTTCCCGACTGGCTGCTGAACTTTCTCACCACCTTCCGCAGCTCGGGCCGCTTCTTCTGGCCGCTCGGCTACCTCATCGTTTTCGCGGTGATCTGGAGCTGCGCCCGCCGCTTCAAGCCCGCCTGGGCCGCGGCCATCGTGCTCGCCCTTGCCTTCGTGCAGGTCTACGACGAGCAGCGCGGCTGGCGCGGCATGTACATCAATGAGATGCGCACCGGCACCCGCACCAGCTTCCGCACCTATCTCGATTCCCCCACCTGGGACGCCCTCGCCCCGCACTACAGCCGGGTCCGCGGACTGCCGGTGATGAACTACAGCCCGCTCTGGCGCGACCTCAGCTGGTTCGCTTTCCGCAATCACCTCGACACCGCCACCGTCGCGCTCGGCCGAGTCGACCCCAAGGTCGAGGCCCGCGAGCGCGCTCGCGGCGAGGAGATCGTGCTCGCCGGCAACTATGACGAGGGTGCCATCTACACCCTGGGCCAGGCCGAAGCGCAGGCCACACTCGCCCATCTTCGTCCCGACGACGCCTTCGGCCGTGTCGACGGCGTCATCCTTTTCGCCCGTGGCGGCAAGCCCTGGCTCGACGCCGCCGGCATCACCCTCGACCCCTTCATCGACGGCCGAGGTAT
This sequence comes from Pseudomonadota bacterium, assembly GCA_023433985.1. Lineage (GTDB taxonomy): Bacteria > Pseudomonadota > Alphaproteobacteria > Rhizobiales > Devosiaceae > Devosia_A. The sequence goes on from JAEYTN010000205.1 coordinate 6,844, forward strand.
CAAGCGGGGCTACGAGTTCGAGAAGCCCTGAGGTCGAACAGGGATCCTCTACCGCAAAGCGGGCGAAGTGCCGAAACAACGGCCGGCGCCGGAGCCCTACCGCAACCCCTCGCCCGGCTGCCGCGACACCGTCGCCAGTCCATCGTCGAAGCTCAGCGGCGGCGCCCAACCCAGCCGCCGCGCTTTTCCGATATCGACGCGAAGGTCGCACATCAGCCGGTCGGCCACGCCGCCCATGCCCGCCAGCCGCAGGCTGCCCTCGACCAGCCCCGGCGCCACCGGGAACAGCCGCGATGGCCGGTTCAGCGACCGCGCCAGCCGCCGCAGCAGCTCGGCCGTCGACATATCCTCCCCGTCGGCCAGCACATAGGTCTCGCCC
>JAEYTN010000225.1 GCA_023433985.1 Pseudomonadota bacterium
GCCAGTATTCCTGGATGCGGGGGGCCCCGAGCGTCACCGTTGCGCCAGAAGGCGTCATGGCAATTCGCACGTCCTCGGCAGCAGCCGGGTCGGCCGGCGAACCCTCGAGGCTTAAAGCGGCATCGGAAATCGCGGCGCTACCACTCTCCAGCTTCAGCAGATTTTGCAGCAGCAGCTGGCTGCTGTCTTCGAAATCCGGCGGTGCGCCGGAGGCGAGGGTCAGGCTTGTCGACACCGCAACTCCAGCGGGCGCCATCGCCACCAGCGTCTCCATCAGTGCTTCCGACGGAGTGGCGCCCGACAGGTTCAGGCGCCCGCCATTGAACTCCGCGCGCCACTCGAACGGCGAGGCCAGCGGCGGCTCAACCTCGCTGAAGCCGAGCTTCACCCCGTTGGGCGAGTGGCCGGGCTTCACGAGTTGCGCGTATCCCTCGCTCGATTCCGCACGCCCCGACAGTGTCAGGTTCAGGTCCGCCAGCGCAACTTCGCCCTCATCGAGCCGGCTGGCGCTCTCGACCGCATAGCGAGCCGCTGCGATCCAGGTCGCACGATCCGGCGCGCCCGACATGAGGCGAAGCGAGTCGACAGCCCCCTCTCCGGCTAGCTCCATGATCTCCTCGCGGGCAGCCTCATCGGGCAGGCCGCCGGACAGCGCCAACCGGCCATCCGACACGGTAACGACGAACGGAAACGGGCTGACATATTCAGCCAGGACGACCTTCGAGACGACGGCGCGGACGCCATGCACGGCGGCGACCCTTGCGGCGGCCTCGTCGATCATCCGCTGCGTGGTCGCCGTCCCGGTCAGCACCGCGTCCTGCGCGTCGAACGTGACCGAGGCCCAGGTCTGGGCGCCGTCCGTGAGCTGGGCGCGGCTGCGTGCCTCGAGATCGCCGGGTATCGCGGCCCCGGAGGTGAGAACGGCAGCGGCGGTTCCGCCAACGACCGTGAGTAGAGCCGGAATGCCCCACTTGAGGAATGTGCCGCTCATCTTGTCCCCGGAAGATCAGATCCTGTGGCTGGATCCCGCCTCGCGACGAGCCATAGCCGCAATCCTTGAATCGGAAAAGTGCGCCAACTGTTTGTCAGCTGCGCATTTTTGTGCGCCCGGCGCAGAACAGGCCGCCACCAAAGAGAAAGGCCCGGCAGAGCCGGGCCTTTCCAATCTATTCGAGACAGAGAACCTTACTCGAAGGTCTTCTTGAACTCGGACTCGATCTTGTAGCCTTCTTCCGAAGTGACCGTGCCCTTGATCGAGGAGGTGTAACCACCGCCCGGAGCCCAAGCCAGCTTGGCCGAACCGTAGAACAGGTCGTCGACGTTGACCGGGTTCTCGCTGTTCACGTAGCCGACTTCACCGGTGAGCGTGATGCTCTCGGTGACTTCAGCCGAGACCGAAGCCGCGATCTGGTAGTTGTCGTAGCCCGGCCCGATGTCCTGGAAGTAGTAGCGACCGCCAACAGTCAGGGTCACGCCATCCGAGACGGCGAAGGCAGCCGAACCACCAGCACCGTAGTCCGTCGCGCCGTCACGATCGTCGGCTTCGAACGAGGCCGCCAGCGTGAACATGTCGAACGTGGCCGAGGCCGACGCCAGGATGTTCCAGTAGTCTTCGACCGGGTTCAGGACGGTGAGGACGTCGTTGTGACCGTAAGCACCGGCCAGCACGACCTTGAAGTTGTCGAACGTACCAGCGAAACCGGCGTGGAAGCCCCAGTCTTCGACTTCACCATCCAGCACGCCAGCGGCGACACCGGTGATGTGAGCGGAGATGCCGTCACCCTTGTAGGCGATCACGCCAACAGCGGTACCAGCGTTGCCGTTGTCGGCAAGGTCGCCCGGAGGAACGTTGTCGGTAACGACGTTGTCACCGTCGAGCTTCTCGAGACCAGCGCTGACCGAGAAGCCATTGCCGAGGTCCGAAGTCACCTGGATGACGTGGCCGCCATCGGGCAGGCTCACGCTGTCGCCCCAGTTCACGCCCAGGTCGACGGCTTCCGAGTTGAACAGGCCGAGCCAGTTCAGGGGCTCGTCGTCGCCCTTGTTCATGATCGAGCCCTTCTTGCCCGCCATGATCACGGTCGAGTCGCCGATCGAGACGTAGGCCTCGTCGAGAACCACGCCGCCGGTGTCCGAAGAACCGATGCCGGTCACTTCGTTGTCGGTACGACGATGGTTGACTTCCTTGAGCTTCAGGACGGCCTTGGCCGGGCCGAAGTCGGAGTCGGCGGTAGCAACGAACTTGATCCAAGCGTCGAAGCGCGACTGCCAGTCGTTGTTGTCGTCGTCGCCCGGCGCAATACCGTCGTCGGCGCCGATGAAGTCAACGGAACCGTCACCGGTCGCGACGCTGATCGGAAGACCGCGGTAGTCACCCCAGGTGAACTTGTACTTCACTTCGCCGGTGATCTGGAGGCAGTTGGTGTCGGACGAGATCGTCAGACCCGACAGGCCGAGGGAGTCGCAAACGTCGAGCGACGTCAGAACGCCGAGATCAGCGGCGTAGGCGCCGGTGGTCGACAGACCAGCCACCGCGAGAGAACCCAGAAGAAGGTTCCTGATTTTCATTATTGACCTCCAAAGTCAGTCATTCGTTGGTGCCGGTTTGACCCGACGGTTTGTCGAAACGCGACCACACTTGTCTGTGTGTGTTGCCGTCGCGTTTGCGACCGACAAACGATCCCATGCATGGATTCGCAAGACCCACTCTACGCAGGTCGGGATGTGGCGCAATCTCAGAATGGCCGAATTGGGGCACGACCAAGGTGGTTGCGAGAAGCCTGTTGCAGATTCAGCACAGGTTCGGAAACCACCTGTTAAGACATGTGAACGCCCTGCCGCCGGGGCGTCACGCGGGGCCTTCAGGCCCAGAGTTCCGGGCGTGCGGCCCGCCAGGCGGCGTTGTGCGCCTGGCGGTTGCCGAGCAGGCGCTCGAGCGGCCAGTCGCCCAGTTGCGGCTCGGAACGGGCATCGCCCATGCAGGCTTCCGACCAGCCGAGGCCGCAGAAATCGAGCAGGCGGTTGATCTCACCCTTGCGGTCGTCGCGCAGCCTGGTGAGATCGATCTCGTAGATTCTGCCGGGGAACAGGCGGTTCCACGCCGCCATCTGCTCTTCGAAGGCGGCGTAGTAGGCGCTGAGCTCGTCGAGGTCGTTCGACCACTCGTAGCCCGTGGAGGTGAAGTACTTTTCGTAGATGGCGATGATGTGCTCGGGGCGCGGGCGCAGGGAGCGGATGATGCGGGCGTTGGGCAGAGCGAGCCGGATATAGCCCACGTAGCGGAAATTGGACGGCAGCGTGTCGACGATCCGCATGCCGGAGGCGGCGAGGCTCTGGGCCTCGCGCATATAGGCGCGGCCGAGCTCGGTGAACCGGTCGGACGGGATTTCCGAGATCGGGGCGTCGCCAATCTCTGCTTTGAGCTCCGCCACCAGGCGAGCCATGGTGGGAAGTTCTCCAACTCCCTCGATGGCGGGATGATGGGAGAGAATCGTCTCGACGGTCGATTTGCCCGAGCGCGGCAGGCCGACGACGAAGATGGGAGTCGGCTCGTAGAAGCCGCCATCGGAGCGTGGGCCGGACACGCCCTCGAAGCGTGCCGCGTCGCGGGCAAGTTCGGCGGTGGCGCGCGCCGGCGAGGTGACCACGGTGCGCCGGTTCAGGGCGTTGGCAGCAACGTAGGCGGCGATGGCGCCCTCGTGGTCGTCGAGGTCGGTCAGCGCCTTGCCGAGCGCGAAGCCGGCGAAGACCCGCTCCTCGGCGGGCGCCGACTCGTCGGCGAAGAGCTTAGCGGCGGCCTCGACCTCGGCGTCGCGGCTCTCGTGGCGCACCATGTAGGACAGGTGGAGCTGCGCCTCGCCGAAGCGGGGATCGAGGTCGATCGCGCGGCGGTAGGCAGCGGCGGCGTCATGGAGGCGGCCCAGATGGTAGAGGGCGCGGCCGCGACGGAGATGCAGCCGGGCATCGCCGGGCAGCTCCTTGAGCGCCCGGTCCAGCAGCTCGAGCACTTCAGCGGCGCGGCCCTCGTTGTCGAGTGCGGCGGCCAGGCCGTTGATGGCGGCGGCATAGCGGGGACGCAGGTGCACCGCGCGCCGATAGGCCGACTCGGCGTCGAACAGGTAGCCGGCATCGCGCAGGGCATTGGCGAGGTTGAAATGGAACCCGGCCTCCTGCGGCCTCAGGCGCACGGCTTGCCGGTAAGTCTCGACCGCTTCGCCGAAGCGCTTGAGCGAGCGGAGCGCCATGCCCTTGTTGGAATAGGCCTCGGCGTAGTCCGGCTTGTGGGCGATGGCCCGGTCGAGGGCGGCGATCGCCTTTTCGTGCTGGCCCGCAGCGTTCAGCGCCACGCCCAGGTTGCACAGGTACTGGGGATCGGCCGCGTTGGCCTTCACCGCACGGGTGATGAGGGTGACGGCCTCGTCCGCCCTGCCCTGCGAGAGCCGGACGAGCCCCAGCAGGTGGTTGGCGGCCGGCTGCTTGCCGTCGAGGGTCAGAACCTGTTCGTAAAGGCCTGCGGCCTCGTTCGCCCTGCCCGACTGATGTAGGGATAACCCCTTCTGCAACAAGTCGGATATGACCTGTGGCTTCCCATGCTGAGGAAGCTGCCGGGGCGCTTTGGGCATAGTCGGGTGCCGGGAATAATAGAGGGAGGGCTGCCTTGCCTATGCCGCAAGTAGTCTCGCATATGAGCGCAAACAAGGGCGGATAACACAAAAATGACGGAACCAAAGGTCGCACTGGTGACGGGCGCCACTTCGGGCATCGGACGGGCAACGGCGATCGGGCTGGGCAAGGCCGGCTACCGGGTCGCGATTCTCGGGCGCCGCGAGGAAGAGCTGAAACGTACGGCCGAACTCGCGGACGCCCGCTATTGGGGCACCTGCGACGTGGCCGACCCGGCGGCGGTGCATCGCTACTTCACCGACCTCAGGGCCAAGCTCGGCCGGATCGACATGGTGTTCAACAATGCGGGCATGTTCGCCCCGCAGATGACCTTCGGCGACGTGGACATCGAGACCTGGAAGCGCATGGTCGACGTGAACCTCAACGGCGCTTTCTATGTGGCGCGCGAGGCGTTCCGGGCGATGCGCGACCAGCATCCGCAGGGTGGCCGCATCATCAACAACGGCTCGATTTCGGCCTATGTGCCGCGTCCCGGCGCCGCCGGCTATACCGCAACCAAGCACGCGATCACCGGGCTCACCAAGGCGATCTCGCTCGATGGGCGGGCCTTCAGCATCGCGTGCGGGCAGATCGATATCGGCAACACCGCCACCGACATGACCTCGAAAATGACGTCGGGCTCGCTGCAGGCGAACGGCACGATGATGCCGGAGCCGACCTTCGATGTGCAGCACGTGGTCGACGCGGTGCTCTACATGGCCGGGCTGCCGCTCGAGGCGAACGTGCAGTTCATGACCGTCATGGCGACGAACATGCCTTACATCGGAAGGGGTTGAGCGAAGCTACGCAGTGCCACGTAGCTGTGTGGCTTTGCTGCATCGCTTAGCACTCGAACGAATTGAGCAATAGCGATCCTGGCTGGTCGCTGCCGCCGAAGCAGATCAGCACTCGCATATTCGACTTGGAGTATGCGGATGAAATTTTCGACTTTTCTGCTCGGTGGGGTCGCCTTTTTGGGGCTGAGCTGCGCGGCATTCGCGGCTGACCTGATCATCGAGGAACCCGTGGCTTCCGCGGTGCTGAGCTCCGGCGCCGACTGGTCCGGCTTCTACGTGGGCGCCTTCGCCGGTTACGGCGCCGGCACCATCACGCTCGATGCCGCCGACGGCACCGTGCCGCCGCCCGACGTGTTCCCGATCGACGAGGACGTCGAGGGCTGGCTGGGCGGCGCCCAGATCGGCTTCAACCTGCAGGATGGCAG
>JAEYTN010000257.1 GCA_023433985.1 Pseudomonadota bacterium
GTCATTGCCAAGGGCCGTGCGGTACGACTCCATCGAGCGGTAGAACTGGAAGAACTCCGGATCCGCGTTGTAGGCGGCCGCGAAGATGCTGTTCCGCTCGGCATCGCCTTCACCACGCAGGATGTCGGCATCGCGTTGCGCCGTAGCGCGGATTTCGACGGCCTGACGGTCGGCGATGGCGCGGATGGTGTCCGCCGCTTCCTGGCCGCGGGCACGGAGGAAGGCGGCTTCGGCCAGACGCTCGGCCCGCATGCGCTGGTAGGTACGCTCCGAAACCTGCGTCGAGAGATCGGTCCGCAGGATACGGACGTCGACGATGTCGATACCGATCTCGGCAACATCCGGACGGATGGAGTCGCGCACTTCGCGCATCATCTCGGAACGCTGCTGCGAGAGCGCAGCCGAGAAGTTGCGGCGACCGTAGGTGTCGCGCAGCGCCGCCGTGAAGCGCGTGCCGATACGATCCTCGGCCACCTGCAGCTGACCCAGGGCGCGCTGACGGAACAGGCGCGGGTCGGTGATGCGATAGGTGAGGAACGCATCGACCTCGTAGAACGCGCCGCCCTGGACCTGCACCGTCATGTTGGAGAGGTCGTAGCGCAGCAGCCGATCTTCGATGATCTGCACGCTGTCGACGATATCGGTCGGCACCTTGAAGTAGAGGCCGGGCTCGGTCTTCACGTCCGAAATGGCACCAAGGCGCAGCACGATGGCCTGTTCACGCTCGTTCACCACGTAGATGGACGAGAAGAAGACGTAAAGCGCACCAAGGAGTACGACGCCGAGAATAATGAGACGGTTCATGGCTTAGTTGCTCCCGGCCGGCATGGTGGAACGCGGCTGGAGTTGCTGCAGCGGCAGGTAGGGCACGACACCGGAGCCGGTTGTGCCGGGCTCCATGATCACCTTGCTGGCGCCACGCAGCACCTCTTCCATCGTCTCGAGGTAGAGCCGCTTGCGGGTAACGTCCGGGTTCTGCACGTACTCGTTGTAAACCGAGGTGAAACGGGCGGCCTCACCCTGTGCTTCGAGCACGACCTGCTGCTTGTATGCGGCGGCGGCTTCGCGCAGCTGAGCGGCCTGACCGCGGGCAGCACCGAGCTGGGTATTGGCGTATTGCCGCGCCTCTTCCTGCAACTGGTCCTCTTCCTGCTCGGCGCGCTGCACCTCGTTGAAGGCGTCGGCGACTTCCGCCGGCGGCGCGGCGTTATTGATGGCGATCTCGCTGACGCGTACGCCGACGCCATAGCTGTCGAGGATGGCCTGCGTGATCTGCTGCACCTCGCTCTGGATGCCGGTCTTGTCGTCACGGAAAATGTCCTGTGCCGGACGCCGGCCCACGACCTCGCGCATCGCGCTCTCAGCCGTGCGGCGGACCATGTCCTCAGGTTCGCGCACGTTGATCAGGTACTGCTCGGGATTGGAGACGGACCAGAGCACGGAGAAGCGGACATCGACGATGTTCTGGTCGCCCGAAAGCATCAGGCCGTTCTCGCCCTGCTGCCGGTTCGCGTTGCTGGCATTACCCTGTGGCGACCCGATGATGGTCTGGTTTTCGGTGATAGCCACCCGCTCGACCTGCTCGATCGGCCACAGGTGGAAATGCAGGCCCGGCTGAGAGAGGTCCGCCTTCGGCTTGCCGAACTGGAACTCGACGCCAACTTCCTGTGCATCCACGGTGTAAAAGGCGTTGAAGCCCCAGAACACGAGCAGTGCCAGCGCGGCGCCGGCAATGGCCCACCGGCCACCCGGCACGCCGCCCTGGAAGCGATCGCGGCCACGCGCGAGGATATCCTCGAGGCTCGGCGTGCCGCCGGGGCGTCGGTTGTTCCCGCCGCCGCCACCACCGCCCGGGACCTGCCCCCAGGGACCGCCATTGTTGTTGCGGCCACCCCCACCCGTATTGTTGTCCCAGGGCATCTAGCACCTTTCAGCCTGATTGTTCGTTGCGGGACTATATAGGGAAGCGATACCCCCCGATCAACGTGCGCTTCCGCCGCGCCGCACATAGGTTAACACGACGAAGTCGGCGCTGTCTTTTTCGCCGCGCCGGATGTCATGGCGGTGAGAGACTTCCCACACCTGAGGATCGATGGGTGGAAAGGGCGCATCACCCTCCGGGGATGCCTCCACGTGGGTGACATAGAGCCGATCGGCAAGCGGCATCGCCTCGCGGTAAATCTCGGCGCCGCCGCCGATGATTACCTCTTCGACTCCATCGCGCTGCGCAACATCCTGCGCAGTCTGCAGAGCTGTTTCGAGGCTTGAGCAAACGTGGACGCCTTCGGGAGCGGCGTAATCGGCCTGGCGCGTGACAATGATGCTGGTGCGGCCCGGTAACGGCTTGCCGATCGACTCGAAGGTCTTGCGCCCCATGATGAGCGGCTTGCCCAGCGTGGTACGCTTGAAATGTGCGAAGTCGGTCGGCAGTCGCCACGGAATGCGACCCTCGTCTCCGATGACGAAGTTCTCGCCGATGGCGGCGATCATCGCGACCGGGACACTCATGGCGCACCCAACTTTCGCAGCGCTTCTCCGTCGACACGGACCTTGGTCCACTCGTCCTGCATGATGCCGCCTTGCGCCTTGTAGAAATCGATGGAGGACTGGTTCCAGTCGAGCACCCACCACTCGAACCGCCCCAGTCCCTCGCGAACGCAGCGCTGTGCCAGATTGACGAGCAGCGCCTTGCCGATGCCGAGACCGCGGGCTTCCGGCTCAACGAACAGATCCTCTAGCCAAATGCCGTGGCGACCCTGGAAGGTCGAGTAGGTGTAGAACCAGAGCGCGAAGCCGACTGGGCGGCCATCATGCTCGGCGATCTCACAGAACACTTTCGGCTCGGGGCCAAACAGGTCACGCCGGATGTCCGCCTCGGTGGCCTTGGCCTCATGGCCAAGCTTCTCATACTCGGCGAGCTCGGCGATAAAGCGGACGATCACCGCAGCGTCGGTTGGCGTCGCGCTTCGGATGATAGTGGTCATGTCTTACCTGCAAGAAGTCGGGGTCACCTCGGGTTCGAGCCAAGCGAACCACTTGCGTTGGAGTGCCGCTTCGAGATCGATGTCGTTGTGCTGCGCAAAGAGCAGCACTTGAGCGAACAGGTCCGCTGCCTCATCCTCCAGCGCACGCCGTACAGCGTCGGAATCGCTGTAGCCTACCCTGCCCCGGCCTGTCCCACGCAGATACTCGGCGACAAGCTCCCCCATCTCCTCCTGCAGCTTCAGCGCGAACCAGTCGCCGTCGCGGCGAATATTGCACCTCGCCGCATAGAGCTGCGACACGCGCTCGACCTTCTCGCTGAGTTCCGAAAGATCAGCCAACGTTTGGATCGGAATTCTGCTTGTTGAGGATCAGAATCTCCAGCTCGCGGTTCCAAGGCGGAACGAAATCCTCTGCCTCCATCTCGAATGTGGTCGGCGACGACTTCGTCACCTTGCCCGGCCAGCAGAACGAAATGAGGTTGCCCGGCAGGCCCTTGTCGATGGTGAGGCGGAACTTCTTTATCGAGCCAGCCCAATTGGCGCCGGTCGACCAGACGTAGCTGATCCAGCTCTCGGTAAAGGGCGCGCCGTACGGTTCGTCGGGATTCGGCAGCGTCCTCCGAACTGCTTCCACGAACCCATCGTCGGTGCAGTAC
>JAEYTN010000282.1 GCA_023433985.1 Pseudomonadota bacterium
GAGCTGCAGGGCACCAACAGGGCCACGGCTGCGGTGCGTATCGTAACGAAATCCCACGCCGACCTCCCTTGATGCTGGTGTTGCGGATGTCGCGGTTATAGCGGCGGCGCGTAGTTGCGGCAAGACACCGCCCCGCTGCCGAGCGTGCCTCAGGCCGCTGCCGTTTCCTGTTCCAGCGTGTCTTCGCCAACCACCGTGTTGCGGCCCATGCGCTTGGCGGCGTAGAGGCAACGGTCGGCACGTTCGATGAGGCTGGAGGGGCTGTCTTCGGGGCGCAACATGGCGACGCCGAAAGAGGCCGTAACGCGGCCGAGCTTCTCGTTGGTGGAGCGCTTCAACAGCTCCTTGGCCTGCACGGCACGACGGATGTTGTCGGCGACGTGCAGTGCGTCCTCGAGATCGGTGTCGGGCAGGATGGCGCCGAACTCCTCGCCGCCATAGCGCGCGGCCATGTCCTTGCCCTTGATATTGGACTTCACCGTCATGGCGACGAGGCGGAGCACCTGGTCGCCGGTCTGGTGGCCCCAGGTGTCGTTGAAGCGCTTGAAGTGGTCGATGTCGATCAGCATCAGGCAAAGCGGGTGGCCGCTGTCTGAGGCCCGGGCAATGGCCCGCAGCAGGCCGTCGTCGAAGGCCTTGCGGTTGTGCACCTTGGTGAGCGGATCGATCAGGGCTTCGCGGCGCACGTCATCGAGGTCGCGCTGTAGCGCCGCAATCTCGGCGCGCGAGGCCTCGAGCGTGCGCTCGAGCGCCAGGTTGGCGTTCTGCATGCGGCGGGTGTCACCTAGCAGGGCAACCGCCAGCTGTTTCAGCCGGCCTGCCGACAGCTCGCCGTGGAGGTCGCCATTGGCGATCTGCAGGGTGGCCGAGTAGGCGTTGGCCGTGGCCATGGCGGTGTCGATGGCATCGTGCATGGCATCGATGCGGTGCGACATGCGCTCCGAGACGCCCGAGAGGCGTTCGTTGGCGTCCTTGCTCTTGAGGAACTCGTTGTAGAGCCGCTCGGCCATCTCGAGGCTGGGTCCCCCAGTGCCGAGAATAGCATTGACGCGGGCGTTCAGCGCCGGATTGACGCCGGTGGCGTAGGTGTAGAGCAACTCATAGAAATGCGGGTAAGGGGGAATAGTCGCCCGCTTGAGTACTTCAATCGCAGAGGTGGCGTAGCCGAGGGCCCGCCTGAATTCCTGGTCTGACACCGGTGCCCGCCATCCGTCCAAATCGCGAGAATTTCGGGGCGGATTGTCTGTTCGGCAGGCTTAACGGGCCGTAAAAATACAGCCCGGCGCGGACATTATACACGACAACGAACACGGATTCTTGGCTGCGGCGGCATCGACCGCCACAGAACTCAGCTGACCCGGGTGGGGCGGAGCAGGAAGGCCGGGATCGGGCCGTCGGCGCCGAACGGCGAATCGGCGTCGATGCCTTCGACCTTGCGATCCGACCACGCGGGCTCCTCGTCGCGCGACGGACGCGGCTCGCGCCGAGGCGGGCGGGCGTCGCCGTTCGACTCGGCGCGGGCGCGAGCCGGCGCTTCGGGGCGGCTGCCTTCGGTGCGGCCCCGAGTGGCGCCGCGGCGGCCGCGGGCGGGACGCTCCTGAGCCGGCTCTTCGCCGTCGGCGGAAGCGGCTGCGACCGCATCGCCGGAGAGCTTGGCCTCAGGAATGTCCTTGTGGATCAGCTTGGTGATGGCGTCGACATACTTCCCCTCGGCCGGGGCAGCGAGGGTAACCGCGACGCCCGAGCGACCGGCGCGGCCAGTGCGGCCGATGCGGTGCACATAGTCCTCGGCGTGGGTCGGCACGTCGAAGTTGAAGACGTGACTCACGGCCGGAATGTCGAGGCCGCGGGCGGCGACGTCGGAGGCGATCAGCAGCTGCAGCTTGTCGGACTTGAAGGCGTCGAGCGTCTCCATGCGCGCCTTCTGGTCCATGTCGCCATGTAGGCCGCCGGCCGAGAAGCCGTGGCGCTGCAGCGAGCGGGCGAGCGTCGCCACGTCGCGCTTGCGGTTGCAGAAGATGATCGCGTTCTTGAGGTTCTCTTCGCCGCGGATCAGGGCGCGCAGCGCGGCGCGCTTCTCTTCCGGCTTGCCGGAGACGCGGACGAGGCGCTGCTCGATGGTTTCGGCGGTGGAGTTCTGCCGGGCGACCTCGATCTTCACCGGGTCGCGCAGGAAGCGGCTGGTAAGGCGCTGGATTTCGGGCGGCATGGTGGCCGAGAAGAACAGCGTCTGCCGGCGCGGCGGCAGCAGGCCGCAGATGCGCTCGATGTCGGGGATGAAGCCCATGTCGAGCATGCGGTCGGCCTCGTCGATGACGAGGATGTCGACGCCGGTCAGCAGGATGCGGCCGCGCTCGAACTGGTCGAGCATGCGGCCGGGCGTCGCGATCAGCACGTCGGCGCCGCGGTCGAGCACCTTGTTCTGGTCCTCGAAGGAGACGCCGCCGATCAGGAGCGCCACGGAGAGCTTGTGGTTCTTGCCGTATTTCTCGAAGTTCTCGGCGACCTGCGCGGCCAGCTCGCGCGTCGGCTCGAGGATGAGTGTGCGCGGCATCCGCGCCCGTGCGCGGCCCGACTCCAGCAGCGTCAGCATCGGGAGCACGAAGCTCGCCGTCTTGCCGGTGCCGGTCTGGGCGATGCCGATGATGTCCTTTTTCTCAAGGACGTGGGGGATGGCCTGCGCCTGGATGTCGGTGGGCTTGGTGTAACCGGATGCGGCGACCGCATCGATCACCTTCGCACTCAGTCCCAGGCCATTGAAATCGTCTGCCAAATCAGTGTGTCCGCTCAAGTCGAAAGATATCACATGTCGACGAGCAGCTACTTGAGGAGGTGCGGGTCGACCATCGGTCGCGATCAGCCATAACGGCTAAGCCACGCTACCGGTCCGGAATCCCGCCCCATTCACGGGACCTCAGCGCGACGTGGCCGGAACATAGTGCAAACCCCTTCCGAGTCAACGGGATTCACAGCCGGGTGATTAATGCGCTGCGCGGATGACGCCTAGATATCCAGGTCCGTGACGAATGCCGCGTTTTCCTGGATGAACTCGAAGCGGGCTTCGGGCTTGGTTCCCATCAGCCGATCGATGGCGGATTTAGTGTCGTCGCGATCCTGCTTCACCTTCACCTGGAGCAAGGTGCGGGTCTTCTTGTCCATGGTGGTTTCGCGCAGGTGCGCATAGGGCATCTCGCCGAGACCCTTGAAGCGCGTGATGTCCGGCTTCTTGCCCTTGAACTCGGTGGCGATGATCTCGTCGCGGTGCGCGTCGCTCATGGCATAGGCGACCTTGGGGCCATGGCTGATGCGAAAGAGCGGCGGCATCGCGAGGTAGAGGTGCCCACCGTCGATGAGCCTGGGCATCTCCTGGAAGAAGAAGGTCATCAAGAGCGAGGCGATGTGCGCCCCGTCCACGTCCGCGTCGGTCATGAGGATGACCTTGTCGTAGCGGAGGTCGTCCTCGCGGTAGCGGTCACGGGTGCCGCAGCCGAGTGCCTGCACGAGGTCGGCGATCTGCTGGTTGGCCGAGAGCTTTTCGCGGCTGGCGCCGGCGACGTTGAGCACCTTGCCGCGCAGCGGCAGCACGGCCTGGCTGACGCGGTCGCGCGCCTGCTTGGCCGAGCCACCGGCCGAGTCGCCTTCGACGATGAAGATCTCCGCGCCCTGGGCAGCGGATTGCGTGCAGTCGGCGAGCTTGCCGGGGAGGCGGAGCTTGCGGGTCGCCGACTGGCGGTCGATCTCCTTCTCCTTGCGGCGCCGGATGCGCTCCTCGGCGCGCTCGAGCGCCCAGTCGAGCAGCTTGCCGGCCTGGTTGGGCGAAGCCGCGAGCCAGTGGTCGAAGGCGTCGCTAAGCGCCTTGTCGACGATGCGGGTGGCCTCCGGCGAGCTCAGCTTGTCCTTGGTCTGGCCGACGAACTCGGGTTCGCGCACGAAGACCGAGAGCATGGCCGAGCAGGAGACGAACACGTCTTCGGCGGTGAGCTGGGCGGCGCGCTTGTTGCCCGACAGCTCGGCGTAGTTGCGAAGGCCGCGCAGCAGGGCCACGCGCATCCCCTGCTCGTGCGTGCCGCCATCGCCGGTGGGCACGGTGTTGCAGTACGAGTTGACGAAGCCGTCGCCGAGGCACCAGGAGACGGCCCATTCGACGGCGCCGTGGGTGCCCGGCTTGCCGGTGATGCCCGAGAAGATGTCGTCGACGATGCGCGGTTCGCCCTCGATCCGGTTGGCCAGGAAGTCCTTGAGGCCGCCGGGGAAATGGAACGTGGCCTTGGCCGGCACTTCGGCGGTTGCCAGCGACTCGTCGCAGCTCCAGCGGATCTCCACGCCGCCGAACAGGTAGGCCTTCGAGCGCGTCATCTTGAACAGGCGCGCGGCCGAGAACTTGTGCTCGCCGAAAATCTGCGGATCGGGATGGAAGCGCTGCGTGGTGCCGCGGCGGTTCTGCACCTTGCCGACCACCTCGACCCCGCCCAGCGGCTTACCGCGGGAGAAGTTGATCCGGTACAGCATCTGGTCGCGCGCGACCTCGGTGACGAGGCTGTCGGAGAGCGCGTTGACCACGGAAACGCCGACGCCGTGCAGGCCGCC
>JAEYTN010000401.1 GCA_023433985.1 Pseudomonadota bacterium
ACCTCATCTCCATCGGCATCGCCTACCCGCTGCTCGGCGAAGTGGTTAGCCCGGACCTGCCCCCCGGCACCTCACCCTTCGATTTCCTTTCCTGGCGCGACGGCTATTTCGGCGCGCTGCTCGATCCGCTGATGCTCGACGAGCTCGGCGCGCGGGTGGGCGATGTGGTGCAGATCGCCGGCACCCCGTTCGAGATCCGCGGCCAGCTCGGCGGCGTCCCCGACGCGCCGGTGCGCGGGTTCCGCCTCGGCCTGCCGGCGGTGGTCACCTCCGAGGCCTTTTCGGTGCTCTCCGATCGCACCTCCCCGCTGCCCGGCCTAGGCACCTATTTCCGCTACAAGGTCGTACTCGGCGACGGCCTCGATCCCGACGCCGGCAAGGCAGCGGTCGAAACCGCCCTCAACGATCCCGCTTGGACCGTCCGGACCGCCCGCGACGGGCTCGGTCCGATGGTGCGCTACTACGACATGTTCATGCGCTTCCTGGTCATCGTCGGCCTCGCCTCTCTGCTCATCGGCGGCGTTTCGGTGTGGACCGGCATGTCGGCCTATATCTCCGAGCGCGCGCCCGTCATCGCCATCCTCCGCTCCATGGGCGCGCGGCAGGCGCGAGTGTTCCTCCACTTCCTCGTCCAGGTGGCGACGCTTGCCGCCATCGGCGTCGGCAGCGGCCTCATCGTCGGCGGCACCGTCGCCCTGATCGCGCTGCCCATCGTCGGCCAGTCGGTCGGCGTCGACCTGCCGCCCACCCTCCATTACGTGCCGCTGCTGGTGGCGGGCGGCGTCGGCCTCCTCACCGCCTTCGCCTTCGCCTACCTGCCGCTCTTGCAGGCGCAGGGCGTGAGCCCGGTCGACCTGTTCCGCTCCAAGGGCCTCGGCATCCCGGCGATCAACTGGCGCGCCATCCTCCTCTCGCTGCGGATCGTGCCGCTGCTGCTCGCCGCGGCTGCGTTCATCTGGCTGGCCATCCTGATGACCGGCGATGCGACGCTGGTCTTCACCTTCGCCGGCGTCAGCGTCGTCGCGGTGGTGCTGCTGCGCCTCGCGCTCTACGGGCTCAGGGCCCTGCTGCGGGCGCTGCCCGAGGCCGGCAACCGCGTCCTCCGGCACGGTCTCCGCGAGATCGCCGGCCCCGGCCAGAACACCTCCGCGGTGGTGGTCGCCATCGGCCTCACCCTGACCGTGCTGGCCGTCGTGCTGGTGCTGCAGCTCAACCTGCGCAACGAGTATCTGGGCGCGTCCGTGTTCGACGCTCCCACCCTCGTCGCTTCCGACCTGTTCGACGACGAGGTCGAGCAGTTGCAGGGCCTCGAGGGCGGCGGCAACGTCACCCGCTTCACCGCCACCCCGATGCTGCGCGGCACGCTCGCCGCGGTGAACGGCACGCCCGTGGCCGCCCTCACCCCCCGCGGGCCCGAGGCCTCGTTCCTGCTCTCGGGCGAAGTGCCGATGACCTACCGGGCGCAGATGCCCGCCTCCTCGCGCCTCGTGCAGGGCGAATGGTGGGCCGCCGACTATGCCGGTCCGCCCCGGGTCTCGCTGCATCAGTCGCTGCGTGGCGGCCTCGGCCTCAAGCTCGGCGACCAGCTGACCTTCGAGATCTTCGGCGAACAGATCACCGCCGAGGTGGCGAACTTCCGCGATTATTCGTGGCAGGGCGGCATCGATTTCCTCACCACCTTCGCCCCCGGCGCCCTCGAGGGCTACCCGGCGACGCTGCTCGGCGCCGTCACCGCCGCGCCGGGCCGCGAGGAAACCGTCACCCGCCAGCTCGCCACCGACCTGCCCGACGTGCGCTTCATTGCCATCGGCGAAACCCTGACCAAGATCACCGAAGCGCTGAGCCAGCTTTCGCTCGCCGCGACGCTGGTCGGCGGCCTTGCCGTCGCCAACGGCCTCCTCGTGCTGCTCGGCAGCCTCGCCATGGGCCGCCGCCGCCGACAGGCCGACGCGGTCATCACCAAGGTGCTGGGCGGCAAGTCGGCCGAGATCCTGACGAGCTCCGCCATCCACTACGTCGTGCTGGCGGCGCTCGCCGCGGTCGTCGCGAGCGTGGTCGGCACCGGCATTGCCTGGCTGCTGGTGCAACTGCTGCTCGAGGTGGAATTCACCGTCGATCCGCTGGTGCTGCTCGCCGTCAATATCGGCGCGGTGATCATCACCGGCGTCCTCGGCGCTACCACCATCCTCCGTGGCATCGCGCCCCGCCCGGCGCTCTATCTGCGCGAGCTGGGGGCGGAGTGATCCGCCTCCCGCGAGCGTAGCCTTTCGGCGCACTGGCGCGCCCGCCCCGGTGGGCTTATGAGAGCCCCGACCAATTCAAGGGAGACCCGCACATGGCCGATCTCAACGGCAAGATCGTACTCATCACCGCCGCCGCACAGGGCATCGGCGAAGCCTCGGTGAAGGCCTTCGCCAAGGCCGGCGCCAAGGTGATCGCCACCGACATCAATGCCGACAAGCTGAAGGCCCTCGACTCCATCCCGAACGTCACCACCCGCGTGCTGAACGTGCTGTCGACCGAGGAGGTCAACACGGCGGTGGCCGAGATCGGCCGCATCGACATCCTCTTCAACTGCGCCGGCGTCGTGCAGTCGGGCACGGTCCTCGAGATGCCCGACAAGGACCTCGAATTCGCCTTCGATCTCAACGTCTGGGCCCAGATTCGCGCCATCAAGGCGGTGCTGCCGCAGATGCTGGAACGCAAGGACGGCTGCATCATCAACATGGCCACCGTCGCCTCGTCGGTCACCGCCGTGCCGAACCGCGCCGCCTACTCCATCTCCAAGGCCGCCGTGATCGGCCTCACCAAGTCGATGGCGGCCGATTACACCGACAAGGGCATCCGCGTGAACGCCATCTGCCCGGGCACCGTCGAGTCCCCCTCGCTGCACGAGCGCTGGCACGCCACCGGCGATTTCGAGGCCGCTCGCAAGGCTTTCATCGCGCGCCAGCCGATCGGCCGCATCGCTCAGCCCGAGGAAGTCGCCGACCTCGCCGTCTACCTTGCCCAGGCCACCTACACCACCGGCCAGTGC
>JAEYTN010000312.1 GCA_023433985.1 Pseudomonadota bacterium
GCCGAACACACGGCCGATGCCGTGACGGCCGCCGTCGTCGCCGCCACGGGCGGGGCGATCGACCCGTTCGTCTTCCGCCTGTCGATCTTCGTGCTCGCCATCTTCGTGGGCTACTACGTGGTCTGGAGCGTCACTCCGGCCCTGCACACCCCGCTGATGAGCGTCACCAATGCCATCTCGTCGGTCATCGTGGTGGGTGCGCTGCTCGCCGTCGGCGTGCCGCTCGCCGCCGACAGCAACTGGATGAGCAAGCTCTTCGGCTTCCTCGCGCTGGTGCTCGCCAGCGTCAACATCTTCGGCGGCTTCCTCGTCACCCAGCGCATGCTGGCGATGTACAAGAAGAAGGACGCCCCAGCTAAGAAGGCGGGGAGCCACTAAATGATCGACGCCAGCTTCGCTGCGGTCCTCTACTTGGTTTCCGGCGTCCTGTTCATCCTGGCGCTGCGCGGGCTTTCGAGCCCCGCTACGGCCCGGCAGGGCAATACCTACGGCATGGTCGGCATGACCATCGCCGTCGTCACCACCCTGCTCGTCGCGGGCGTGTCCGACTGGCTGAGCTGGCTGCTCATCATCGGCGGCCTCGCCGTCGGCGGCGGCATCGGCGCAGTGCTGGCGCGGCAGGTCAAGATGACCGACATGCCGCAGCTCGTCGCCGCCTTCCACTCGCTGGTGGGCCTGTCGGCGGTGTTCGTCGCCGCGGCGGCGCTTTATGCGCCCGAAGCCTTCGGCATCGGCGAGGTCGGCCATATCCACCCGCAGGCGCTGATCGAGATGAGCCTCGGCGTCGCCATCGGCGCCTTCACCTTCACCGGCTCGGTCATCGCCTTCGCCAAGCTCAACGGCAACATGAGCGGCAAGCCGATCATCCTGCCGCAGCGCCACCTCATCCACATCGCGCTCGGCGTGCTGCTGGTGGTGCTGATCTGGCTCTTCGCCACCACCACCGATCCCTTGTGGTTCTTGGCCATCACGATCGTCGCGCTGGTGCTGGGCGGGCTGATGATCATCCCGATCGGCGGCGCCGACATGCCGGTCGTCGTCTCCATGCTCAACTCCTACTCGGGCTGGGCGGCAGCGGGCATCGGCTTCACGCTGGGCAATACGGCGCTCATCATCACCGGCGCGCTGGTGGGCTCCTCGGGCGCCATCCTCAGCTACATCATGTGCAAGGCGATGAACCGCAGCTTCATCTCCGTGATCTTGGGCGGCTTCGGCGGCGATGCCGCGGCGGCCGGCTCGGGCGAGGAGGAGACGCGGCCGGTCAAGCAAGGCTCGGCCGACGATGCCGGCTTCATGATGAAAAACGCCGGCAAGGTCATCATCGTCCCGGGCTACGGCATGGCTGTCGCCCAGGCGCAGCACGCGCTGCGCGAAATGGCGGACCAGCTGAAGGCCGCCGGCGTCGAGGTGAAGTACGCCATCCACCCGGTCGCCGGCCGCATGCCCGGCCACATGAACGTGCTGCTCGCCGAGGCCAACGTGCCCTATGACGAAGTGTTCGAGCTCGAAGACATCAACTCCGAGTTCGCCCAGGCCGACGTGGCCTTCGTCATCGGCGCCAACGACGTCACCAACCCCGCCGCCAAGACCGACAAGACCTCGCCGATCTACGGCATGCCCGTCCTCAACGTCGAAGACGCGGGCACTGTGCTCTTCATCAAGCGAGGCATGGCGGCAGGCTACGCGGGCGTGCAGAACGAACTGTTCTTCCGCGACAACACCATGATGCTGTTCGGCGACGCCAAGAAGGTGACCGAAGACATCGTCAAGTCGCTGGGCCACTAAGCCCGACGCCGAAGCGCAAAAAGGCCGCCCGAGGCGGCCTTTTTCTCTTTGCCCGTCAGGCCGCCGACCGTTCGCCTTCGGGGCGGCGGCGCAGCGCGGCCGTGGTCAGGGCCGGTGGCTGGTACATTGCCACGTTGCTGCCGACGTCGAAGCCCGGAGGGGCGATCTGGTCGATCCGGTCCAGCACCTCGTCGGTCAGCTTCACCTCCGCGCCGGCCAGCAGGTCGTCGAGCTGCTCCCCCGTGCGCGGCCCGAGGATTGCCGAGGTCACGGCCGGGTGCGCCACAGCGAAGGCCAGGGCCATGTGGGTCAGCGACATTCCCGCCTCGGCAGCCAGCGGCAGCAGCTGTTCGACCGCATCGAGGCTCCGCTCGTTGCTCATCTGCTCGGGCATCGCCCTGGCGCGCAGCGAGTCCGGCAGGGGTTGGTCCTTGCGGTAGCGGCCGGTCAGCAGCCCTTTGCTCAGCGGGCTCCACACCATCACGCCCATGCCGTAGCGCTGGGCGGTGGGCAGCATGTCGCGCTCGATCGAGCGGTCGAGGATGGAGTAGGGGGGCTGCTCGGTGCGGAACCGTGCGAGCCCGCGCTTCTCGGCCACCCACTGCGCCTCCACGATCTCCGACACCGGGAAGGTGGATGAGCCGATCGCCCGCACCTTGCCGGCGCGGATCAGGTCGGTCAGCGCGCCCAGCGTCTCCTCGATATCGGTGTCCGGCGTCGGGCGGTGCAACTGGTAGAGGTCGATCCAGTCGGTCTGCAGCCGCTTCAGCGATGCATCGACGGCCTGCACGATCCAGCGGCGGGAGCTGCCCTGCTGGTTCACGTCCTCGCCCATCGGCGCGAAGAACTTGGTCGCCAGCACCACGTTGTCGCGCCGCCCCTTCAGTGCCTTGCCGACGATCTCCTCGCTCTCGCCGTTCGAGTAGCGGTCGGCGGTGTCGACGAAGTTGATTCCGGCGTCGAGCGCCCGGTGGATGATACGGGTGGCATCCTCGTGGTCGGGGTTGCCCATGGGGCCGAACATCATGGCGCCCAGCGCAAAGGGGCTCACTTTCATGCCGGTGCGGCCCAGCGTGCGATACTGCATCTGCTTCTCCTGTTTGGGAAAAATGAGCTTCCGCTCGTTGCCGCAAAGGCGGCCGTGAAGCTCATCGGTGAGCTCCCAAAGAGGGGCGGCGGACTTGCGGCCCGGCGCCCCGTGCATTCACCACGGGATCGTCTGGCCATCCCACATGGTGAAGGTGTTGCCCGGGGCGTTGGCGCCGAGCTTTGCCACCCGCACGACCTCGCGCGAGCCGTCCTCGAGCGTCTCGGTGCCCTCGAAGCCGTTGAGGTTGGTGCTGGTGAAGCCCGGGGAGACGAGGTTCACCTTGATGCCGGTGCCCTCGAGCTCGATCATCAGGGCCAGCGTCATGGCGTTGAGACCGGTCTTCGAGGCCGCGTAGCCCGGCGTGAAGATGTTGCGGTAGGGGAAGTTCGGGTCGGCGTTCAGCCCCAGCGAGCCGACATTGCTCGACACGTTGACGATGCGCGCATCCGACGACAGCTTGAGCAGCGGCAGCATGGCCTGCACCACCGCCAGCACGCCGAACACGTTGGTCTCCCAGATCGTCTTCACCTCGTCGAGCGACACGTTGCTGGGCTGGCTGATCTTGACGTAGTCGGCGAGCGGCATGTCGGCCATGCGGGTGTTGGAGATCGCCGCGTTGTTGACCAGCAGGTCGAGCCGGCCGAACTCGTTGCGGATGCGTTCCGCCGCCGCGGCAATCGAGGCCCGATCGGTGACGTCGAGCTGTACTGGAACGGCGCCGGCCCCGATCTTGTTTGCCGCTTCCTCGCCGCGCCTGAAGTTGCGCGAACCGACGAGCACGGTCACGCCGTCCTCCGCCAGCTCCTTGGCGACCTGGAACCCGACCCCCTGGTTCGCCCCGGTTACGAGGGCGATGCGCTTGAAATCCGAGCGGTCCATGATGTTCTCCTTTGAGACAATAGGATGCCGCCCGTTGCCGCGGGCGCGGCTCGGTGCTATTTAAACGGAACGGCATTCCGCATATATACGGAACGATGTTCCGTTTTGACAAGGGGAAACTCGAAGTGAGTACCGGCACGTCCGGAGAAACCAGCGTCGCGCCCGAAACAAAGGGCAAGGCCCGCGCCCCGCGCGCCGATGCGCAGCGCAACCTCGATGCGCTGCTGGTGGCGGCGCGCGACGTGTTCGCCTGCCAGGGCTGCGACGCCCCCGTCCGGCAGATCGCCGAGTCGGCCGGCGTGGGCGTCGGCACGGTTTACCGCCACTTCCCCCTGCGGTCCGACCTGATTATCGCAGTGTTCCAGCGCGAGCTCGATGCCTGCGCCGATGCCGCGGTCGAGTACCAGCGCGACTATCCGCCCGGCGAAGCCGTCGAGCGGTGGATGCAGCGCTACGTCGATTTCATGGGGGCCAAGCGCGGCCTCGCCGCCGCGCTCCATTCGGGAGATCCGGCCTATGCGGGGCTGCCGGCGTGCTTCCACGACAAGCTGGTCCCGGCCATGCAGTCACTGCTCGACGCCGCAGCCGCAGCGGGCGAAATCCGGGCCGGCGTCGACCCGATGGACCTGATCAGCGCTGCCGCCAGCATGGCCAACAACGACATGGACCAGGCCCGCCGCATGGTGGCGCTGCTGGTGGATGGCCTGCGGCACGGCGCGGCCAAGGGCTGACGCAGACGACCCCGCAAAGCCCGGCAGCACGCGCTGCCGGGCCTGGGTCCCATCACGGCGCGATAGTGTCGTCCTGCGGTCCGCCCAGCCGCTCCCTGGCGAGGCCGCGCAGCCGGTCGAAGAACTCGCGCGCCGGCATCTGTTCGGGCAGGCCGTGCCCGCCGTCGCGGACGACCACTGCCACGTCTCCCTCGTCGCCCGACTGCAGCACGAACGCCTCGACGTAGAGCGCCGGCACGCGCACGAGGCGTAGGTCGGAGTCCTCCTTGCGCTCGTCGGCCAGCCGGCTGATCAGGCTCAGTCCCTGCTCGAGCTTCTGCAGGGTGGGGGCATCGTCGGTCATCGCCCGCAGTTCCTGCTTTTCCGACGGCGGGGTGAGCTCGTAGGCGGCGCTGAAGCGGCCCTTCTGCAGCTCCACCACCCGCACCGCGGCGAGTTGGCCGGGCATGGCGTCGTCGCCGCGCGCGAGTTCGTCGAGCCCGACGACATAGACCTCGTGCGGCATGGCGAGCTCGGTATCGGCAATGTCCGCGGTGCGGTCGTCCGGCGAACGGTTGACGTCCAGCATCATGGGCCGGGCACGCCGGATCAGGTCCAGAAGGTCGGGATCGATGAAGATGGGCAAGCGGATTCTCCATGTCGGCCAGCGCTTGGTGAAGTAGGCGTGCGTCCAGTGGCCGCTGCCCTGGTAGTTGTGGGTGAACTCCGCGACCGTGATGTGGCTGTTGCCGTAGATGGGGTCGGCGATGTCGAAATACTCGGTCGGCCCGACGCGGCCCCAGCCGCGGATCACCATGAAGTGCCCGCCGCCACCCGACCAGCCGATGCGTGCGCCGACGACCCGGCCGTGCTTCAGCTCGTCCAGCACCTTGCTGGTGGTGATGGGGCCGCTGATCGACACGTAGTTGTTGGTGCGCGTCAGGGCGCGGTCGAGATACCAGGGCACGTTGCACGCCATCGAAACCGGCGTCGTGCAGCACGACAGCCCCAGTTCGGCCCCGGCAACCTTGCACTGTGTCCAGGTCGACAGGCTGTAGAAGAAGTGCGAAACGCTGGTTGCGGTCGCCGCCCAGCACCAGTTCGTCTGGGTCTGGGGCTGCATCGTGAACGGCAGCACGGTGGATTTGAACAGCACATTCGTCCAGTCGATCGCCGACTGGTTGAAGTAAATGCGGGAAGCAGCGATAAATTCGCTTAAAGGCATAGGAGTTCCCCTCGTTGGACGGAAAATCCCCCGACTTACTCAACTGCGATGTAAGTGTACCACGTCACAAGTATACGCTCTTGCCGGGTCGACAACAACTACGTGTTTACATCTCGCCTGCCGTTTGCATTAGCGGCCGGCAAATGCCGGCTCCGGAACTGGGCCATCAATAGACACTCCCGTGGCGCCGTCCTTCGGCGAAAGAGCGATCCGCCCCTTTTCCACGGCCCCCCATCGTCCTACATGTCCCCGAAACCGGCGGAGGGCTTCGACCAGCATGCGGAGTTTGTGGCGTGAGCTCGTCGAGCTCTGGCGCGTGCTGGTGCTCGGTGGGTTCATTGCCGGCCTGCTGCTCTCGCCGCATGTCGCGGCCGCCGTGAAGATGGCCGGGCTCGCCGCCGAGGGCGCCTACGCCGAACTGCATCTCCAGCAGGTCCCGCCCGCGCGCTATGCAGAGGAGATAGCCCTCGCGCTCGATGCGGGCGACGCCACGCTCGCCCGCTCCCTTGCGGCCCTCGCGGCCTCCCGCGACATTCCCATTCCCGCCGAGCTAGCCGATCGCATCGCCGCGCTTCCCGCGGTCGATCTCGCCGCCACCCTCGGCGCCGGCTGGAACTGCGTGGTGAACGGCGACTTCGATAGCGAAGCGGGCTTCGCCTGCGTCGTCGCCACAGACCTGACCGGCATCGGCGATGTGCGCGATCTCGTGGGGGAGGGCGGCAAGTTCGTCACGGGGCAGCCGATCGATTATTTCACCCTCGGCATCGCCAGCGTCGGGCTGGGGCTCACCGCGGCCACGCTGTCGAGCCTCGGAACCGCCGCTCCGCTCCGCGTCGGCGCCAGCTTCGTCAAGGCGATGCACCGGGTCGGCAAGCTGCCGCCGCGGCTCACGCGCCAGATCGCAGAGGCGCTGCAGCGTGGCATCAACCGTCCGGCGCTCGAGGAAGCCATCGGCCTCGCCACGTCCATGCGCCTCGCCGAGCTCGGCCGACCGCTCTCTCGCCTGTTCAACCCGCGCAGCGTCCGCCTCGTCTCCAACCTGGCCGAGGATATCGGCACCATCGGCAAGGCCGGCGGCGTTCGCGCCATGAAGGTCGGCGTCGAGGCCGCCGACAGTGCCGCGGACGTCCGCCGCCTCGCCCGCGTCGCCGACACCTATGGCGACGGCTTCGTCGGCGTGCTGAAGCTGGTCGGCCGCGGCGCCCTCCGCCTCGGCCACCTGCTCTTCACCATTGCCGGCTGGCTGGTAGGCGCCCTCCTGTGGCTCTGGAGCGTCCTCGCCTTCACCCTCAACGCCATCACCAGCACCGATCGCTTCTTCCGCCGACGGGCCAGGGAGCGGCGGGCAAGACTGCGCTCCGCTCCGGCACTGCGCCCTCTCCTCAGTTCCACCAGGCCGTAGCTCCGTTCAGAGTCCGCTCAGCCACCGTTCATCCTGGCGATTCCGTCGTTCATCCTCGTGGCAAATTCGGAAGAGGCCCCGCGCGGGCAACGACTCCACCCCCGGCAGTTACCCCCATGTGCCTGCTTGAGATTCCAAGGCGCAGCGGCCACTTGGGTACGGTAACCGAAAGGAACCGCCATGCCCCGCACCATCAAGGTCGATCTCTTCACCGATACCGTCTGCCCGTGGTGCCTGGTGGGTTCCGAGCGGCTCGATCAGGCGATCGCGGCGCTGCCCCCCGACGTCACCGTCGAGGTCGAGAACCATCCGTTCTACCTCAACCCCAACACGCCCGAGGCAGGCATCGTCGTGGCCGACATGCTGCGCGAGAAATACGGCCGCGATCCCAAGGAGATGTGGGCGCGGGTAGAAGGTGAGGCGAAGGCCTCGGGCATCGAACTCGACCTCAGCCGGCAGCCGCGCTCCTTCCCCACCCGCAAGGGGCACACGCTGGTCCGGCTCGCCCGGGACAAGGGCACCCAGCACGCGCTCGCCAACGCCATCGCCTGGGCCTATTTCATGGATCACCAGCTGATCAACGATGACGAGGTGCTGGCAGGTATCGCCGAAAAGCACGGCTTCACCCGGGCCGAAGCCCTCGATGCGGTGCGCAATCCCCAGGAGCTCGCCATCACCCACGAGCTGGCCGTGTCTGCCGCGCAGCAGGGCATCCAGGGCGTGCCGTTCTTCATCTTCGACAACAAGTTCGCCGTCTCCGGCTGCCAGCCGCAGGACGTGTTCGGCCGGGCCTTCGAATACGCGCTCGATCCGGCAAAGCTCGAGGCGGCCCGCGCCTGAAGCGGCTGCGGCGGCGGAACCGGCCCCCGGGACGTTCATTGCCTTCCGAGATGCAACTCGGAGATGGCGGGATGGAAAAACAGCTGATGCTGGCCGCAGTCCTCTACCCGGTGGTGAACGCGGTGCTGTTCGGCGCCGGATGCATCGTGGTGCTCAGCCTCTACGAGCCGAGGGCGGCGGTGCTGCTGCCAATCGTCATCGGCTGGGGCTTTGCGCTCGCCGCCCCCATCTCGTGGCTGCTGGCCCCAAGCCTCAGCCTCGAGCTTTCCGGCAGGGCCCCACCCAAGGGGCGAGCGGTGGTGCATCGGCTCCGCCGGGACGACTGAGACTTATCCCCGTGCCTCCCCGATGCCGCACGATGCACTCACTAGGCGGCGAGCGCAGGGAGAGAAAAATGTCGGTTAGTAAACGTTCATATACAAACGCCGGCCCCGAAGGACCGGCGTTTTTTCGTGCCCGGACCCGTTCAGAGTCCGTTCAGGATGCGTTCACTTCGACAGGGTCAGGCCCGAGAAGGCGACCGAGTAGTTGAGGCCGGTCTGGCCCTGGATCGACCAGGGCTGCAGGGCGAAGCCGCGACGCGAACCGCCGATCAGCCAGTTGCCACCCAGGCCCACGCCGAGGGTCGCTTCGGCCGAGCCGCCGACATAGGTGCCGGACAGCGAGCCGGGGCCGTACTTGGTGTTGGAGGCCGAGAAGACCAGCCAGACGATCTCGGTGCGGCCGGTCACGCCGATGTCGAGGCCGAGCTTCTTGATGTTGCCGTAGTAGCGCTCGGACTTGTACCCGTCGCGCTTGAAGCGGCAGACCATGTCCTTGGACGAGCCGATGATGAAACCGACGCCGCCTTCGACGGAGCAGGTCAGCACCCCGACCTTGACCTGGGCGGCGGCCTGGGAAGCGGCAGGAGCCATGAGCGTAAGGGCGGCCACGGCCGCGGCGAGAAGCTTCTTCATTTGTCTTATTCCCTCAGGAGGTGACGCAATTAGGTTGGGACCCACGCGGGGTCTGAAGTCTAGCCCTTGCCGCCAACGGCACAAGGTCTGGTTCAGTTCCGGGCAATCCAGGATCACGGCCGGGTAAAGGCGGCTTGCAGCAAAAACGCCGCCCTTGTGAGGCGGCGTTTCTGAATGAATGCTGAACGGTCTTACGGCCGGGCGGCGCGAGCGGCAGCGGCCGGGGAGGGCAGGCCACCTTCGCGCTGGGCGCGCTTGCGGGCCAGCTTGCGGGCGCGGCGCACGGCCTCGGCCTTCTGGCGGGCCTTCTTCTCGGAGGGCTTCTCGTAGTAGTTCCGAAGCTTCATCTCGCGGAAGACGCCTTCACGCTGGAGCTTCTTCTTCAGCGCGCGGAGCGCCTGATCCACATTGTTATCGCGAACAACTACTTGCAAGCGCAACCGCCCTTCATAGGTCAGAACTGTTTGATTGAAGCGCCCATAGGACGCCGACCAGCCAGGGCCGGTCACCGTGGTGCGGCTATATAGACCTATCGGAGTGGCTTGTCCACACTCCGCGCAGCCCGAAAGCGCTCATTTTGCGCGCTTTTTGCTGGTGATGCGGTTGATGTGCCCCATCTTCCGACCCTTGCGAGTCTCTGCCTTGCCATAGGCATGCGGCCGCACCGCGCTGCCGAGCGAGGTGGGAATCGCCCCGATCTCGTCGCCGATCAGTTCTCCATCACCACGTCGGCCAGTCGCGTGGGGTCGCCCAGCGGCCAGCCGGCAATGGCCCGGATGTGTTGCTCGAACTGGTCGGTGATCGCCACCGCCTCGGTCCAGTGCCCGGAGTTGTGCACCCGTGGCGCAATCTCGTTGACCAGCAGCTTGCCGCCCTCGAGCACGAAGAACTCCACCCCCAATACGCCGACATAGTCGAGCGCGGTCACGATCTCGCCGGCGATCTCGATGGCCCGCGTCGCGGTCTTGCCCCTGATGTCGGCCGGCACGGTGGAGGTCTTGAGGATGTGGTCGCGATGCACGTTCTCGGCCGGTTCGAACGCCGCGACGCTGCCGTCGAGCCCGCGCGCCACGATCACCGAAATCTCGCGGGAGAACTCGATGAACTTCTCCAGCACCAGCGGCTTGGGGCTCAGGACTTCCCACGCAACCGCGGCATCCTCCATGTTGCGCACGATCCGCTGGCCCTTGCCGTCATAGCCGAGCCGGGTGGTCTTCAGCACCGCGGGCGTGCCCAGTTCCTCGAGTTCCGCCTCGAGCCGGTCGAGGTCGGAGATCGCGGCGAAGGGCGCCACCGGGATGCGGTTGATGGAGAGGAAGGCCTTCTCCGCCAGCCGATCCTGCGACACGGCGAGCGCGATGGCTCCTGGCCGCAAGGGCTTGAGGTTGCTCAGGAACTCGGCCGTCCTGGCCGGCACGTTCTCGAACTCGTAGGTTACCACGTCGACGGCTGCGGCGAAGGCGGCGAGGGCCGCCTGGTCGTCGTAGGCGGCGACGGTCTTGTTGGGGGTCACGTCGAAGGCCGGGCTCGCCGCGTCGGGGCAATAGATATGGGTCTTCATCCCCAGCCGCGCGGCGGCGAGTGCCAGCATGCGGCCGAGCTGGCCGCCACCGAGAATGCCGATGGTGCTGCCCATCGGAAGGGAGGAAAGGTCAGGCATCGTCGGTGGGAAACTCGGCTACGGCGTTGGTCTGGTCGGCGCGGAAATCGTCCAGCGCCTCGGCGATTTCGGGATCGGAGAGGGCAAGGATCGCGGCCGCCAGCAGCGCCGCGTTGATCGCCCCGGCCCGGCCGATGGCCAGCGTCCCGACGGGGATGCCGGGCGGCATCTGCACGATCGACAGCAGGCTGTCCTCGCCGCCCAGCGCCTTGGTTTCAGCCGGCACGCCGAGCACGGGCAGGGGGGTGAGGGCCGCCACCATGCCCGGCAGGTGCGCCGCACCGCCGGCAGAGGCGATGATCACCTTGAAGCCCTCGGCCCGGGCGCCCCTGGCGAACTCGTACATCCGCTCCGGCGTGCGGTGGGCCGAAACGATGCGCGCCTCGTACTCGATCTTCAGCGCGTCCAGCGTCTCGGCGGCATGCCTGAGGTTCGGCCAGTCGGATTGGCTGCCCATGACGATGGCGACGGGTGGCGAGGTCGGCACGGCTGGTCCCCCGGGTGCTCTGGCCTAAGTCAAACCCATAGGTGGCGGCGCGGCTCAGCGCAAGCGATCAGGCAGCGCTCGGCGTCGGGTCGAGCACGCAGGCCATGGCTTCGAGCGTACCGGCATCCGCCAGCTCGATCGAGCCCTCGGGCAGCCCCAGGATGCGGTCGATGACGGTGGCGGTGTAGCGCATCTTGCCCAGCAGCTTCTCGCCCAGCGCCCGGAACTGCCCGGCGTCGCGGGTGTTGCAGAGCTCGGTCAGCAGGTCGCGGTTGGCCGTCAGCAGGTGCATGATCGTTTCGGCTGCGCTTTCGGGATCGGGTGTCTCGAAGGTTTGCTCCTCCACCCCCTCGACGATGATGCGGGTGAGGATCGGGCGCACCACGCCCAGCACGGCGCTCTGTGTCTTGTCGTAGAGCTGCAGGTTCTCGGCGCGGAACAGCGGCTCGAACGTGGCGCGCAGCTCGTTCACGTTCTCCACCTTGTGCCGGCGCATGGTGAAGAGGAAGGCGCTGAGCTTCGAGAAGGCGTCCAGCGTCGGGTCGCGCAGCACGCTCTCGGTCTGCGCCGCGGTCGCCTCGGCGAATCGGCGGGCGAGCGCCTCAACCAGATCCTCCTTCGATTCGAAGTAGTGGTAGAAGGCGCCCTTCGACATGCCGAGCTCGGCGATGATGTGATTCACCGACGTCGCGTCGTAGCCACGGCGGCCGAACAGCCTCTGGGCTACGTTCAGCACTTCGTCGCGCCGCGCCGGCACGGGCTTGACCATCTGCGGAAACGGCATCGCCTACCCTCCACGGCTCGTCGACCGACCGGCGGTCGGTTTCGCGCCAATGCAAGGATATGTCAAATGTTAAGTCGTGCTGACGCGGCACCGAGCAGCAGTCAGGCGATGATGTCGGGGAGCAGGATGTTCTCGAGCTGCACGATGCGGTCCTTCAGCGCCAGCTTCCGCTTCTTCATGCGCTGGATTAGCATCTGGTTGCCGTAGCCCGAGGTCGACAGCGTGTGGATGGCGGCGTCGAGGTCGGCATGCTCCTGCCGTTTGGCGGCCAGCTCGAGGCCAAAGGCTGCTTCCTGTTCCTTGGTAAGTGGCAGCATGGAGCCGCTACGCAGTCCCTCAAACGGGTCCCGTCGCCCGATTAGCAACGGTTACCCCAGCACACCGAAAGTTGCACTCGATTTCGATCACAATGAGGGGGTGTTGCGCGATTGCCAAATCGACACCGTGCGAATTTTTTGTGACGATGCGGCGTCCAGAAAAAAGCTGCGGAGGAAGTTGTATGACGACCGAAGGCCACCTGGAGGCGCTTACTCGGCGCCACCGCGAACTCGACCGCAAGATCGAGGATGAGTTGAGCCACCCCAGCCACGACGATCTGTACATCGCGGCGATGAAACGGAAGAAACTGGAGATCAAGGACGAGTTGGCGAAGCTGCAGTTCAGCGACGCCTGAGAGACGCAGGCTCCATTATGCGAGGGCAAAGGCCACGGTATCCACCGCGGCCTTTTTCATTTGAAATCATTGATTTCGAACCAGTACCCGTTCGGGTCCTGCACGAAGACGGCACGCATCCCGTCGGGACGGACGTTCACCTCGCCCACCGTACCGGCCATGTTCGAGAACGGCACGCCCGTGGCGCGGAAATGCGCGATCACCGCGTCGAGGTCGGGAGCCGAGAGCGCGAAGTGGGTGCGCTTTTCCACATGGGTGCGGGATATGTCGCCGGCCTGAATATGGAATCGCTGCGAATTGCCGAACTCGAACCAGCGGATGTGCCCGCCGCCCATCGGGTCGGGTACCTCGCGGATCTGCAGCACCTCCGTGAGGAACTTCGCCGTCTCGTCGAGGTCGCGGACGAGCAGCGCGATATGGTCGAGGCGATACGCGATGCTCATGCCGTGGCTCCGGTAAAGAAGACCTCGAGGGTTCCATCATAGATGAGCTTCAGTGCCAGCAGGAACACCAGCCAGTAGGTGAGCTGGTAGAATCGCTTCACCGAAATCCGGCGTACCAGCCACACCCCGGCGATCACCCCCGCCACGGCCAGCGGCGCAAGGATCGCGGCGTGGGTCAGGTTCGAGACGTTGAGCTGCCCAAGGAAGGCGTAGGGCACCAGCTTGGCGGTGTTGACGATGGCGAAGAAGAACGCCGACGTGCCGGCATAGAGCACCGGCGTAAGTTTCTGCGGCAGCACATAGATCTGGAACGGCGGCCCGCCGGTATGGCTGATGAAGCTGGTGAAGCCCGCCGCGCCGCCCCAGAATGCGCCCCAGGGTTTGGAGGGCGGCAGCCCCTCGAGCTTCTTGCGCAGCGGCAGGATGGCGTCGAGCACGAAGAGCAGCGTCAGGATGCCGACGAAGAGCAGCACCATGGCATCGGAGACGAAGCTCCACAGCACCCAGCCGATGATCGTCCCGACCGCCGCGCCCGGCAGCATGATGCGAAGGATGCGCCAGTCGGCATCCTTGCGGTAGGTCCACACCGCGATGGCATCCATCACCAGCAGCAGCGGCAGCAGCATGCCGGCCGCATCGCGGGCTGGCATCACCAGGCTCAGCAGCGGCACGCCGACCAGCCCGAGGCTGCCGAGCAGGCCGGATTTGCTGAGCG
The DNA here is from genome assembly GCA_023433985.1 of Pseudomonadota bacterium. Classification (GTDB taxonomy): domain Bacteria; phylum Pseudomonadota; class Alphaproteobacteria; order Rhizobiales; family Devosiaceae; genus Devosia_A. The sequence goes on from JAEYTN010000312.1 coordinate 13,650, forward strand.
CAACGATGAGGACGGCCAGCGCTGCGATGGCCCAGAAGTAAAGGTCGGTCATGGGAAGGAGCTAAGGGGCGGGAAAATCGGGCGCTACTCGGACGCCCGCTTGCCCGGGTTGTCAATATCGCCCTCCGGAGCATCCCCGGCACTCTGTGGCGGAGCCTGATCGTCGGCGATCCCCTCGTCGGGCTCGATGGCGCCCTCGCGGTCCGCCTTCATCACTGCGTCCAGCATCTCCGTCGAGCGGCGGACGAAGCCGATATAGGCGTCGCGGTCGTGGCGCACGGCGTAGCTGTCGCGCAGCATCCGCTCGTCGTGGCGCTGGAACGCGCCGGCGACCCGCGCCGCGTCGTCCTCGGCATGTCCAAGTGCCACCAGCGCCTGCTCCCCGAGTCGCAAGGCGGAGCGGAAAGTCTCGCGCTCGATCACCGAGACCCCGAGCGCCATCAGGTCGTGCGCGTGGCTGCGGTCGACGGCGCGCGCGGCGATGATGACGTCAGGGTAGTGACGCCGGATCAGCGCCGCGATCTGGAGGATACGGTCGCCGCCGGCCACGGCGATGACCACCATCTTGGCTCCGGCAATGCCGGCCGCTCGCAGGATATCGAGGCGTGCGCCGTCGCCATAGAACACCTTCACGCCGAAGCGCTTCACCAGTTCGATCTGCGCCGGATCGTCGTCGATCAGCGTCATCTCGAAGCCCTGGGCACGTAGCAGCCGGGTGACGATCTGCCCGAAGCGGCCATAGCCGAGCACCAGCACCTTGCCGGGCGCATCGACCCCCTCGGGCCCGGGTGGACGACCAGCCGTCCCCGCCCTGCTGTGGAGGCGCGGCGCCCACAGCCGGTCGAAGAGGAACAGCAGGAACGGCGTCACGGCCATGGACAGCGCCACCACCACCGTCAGCAGTTCCACCTCCGGCCCCGAAAGGCTGCCGGCGGTGCGGGCAAACTGCAGCACCACGAAGGCGAACTCGCCCGCCTGGCTCAACAGCACCGCAAGCAGCAGCCGCTCGGCGAGGTGCATCCGGAAGAAGGCCGCAAGCACGAACAGGACCGCCATCTTGATGCCGATCAGTGCGACCACCAGCGCGATCACCGTCAGGGGGTTCTCGATCAGCACCGAGAAGGCGATCGACATGCCCACCGAGATGAAGAACAGCCCCAGCAGCAGGCCCTTGAAGGGCTCGAGGTTGCTTTCGAGCTCATGCCGGTACTCGCTGTCGGCCAGCAGCACGCCGCCGAGGAATGCGCCCAGCGCCGGCGAGAGGTGGAAGCTCTCTGCCACCAGTGCCGCGCCGACTACCAGCGCGAGCGCAAAGGCGGTGAACGCCTCGGGCACCTTGGCGCGGGCGAGCCACGGCATCAGGAACGGCCTGATCACCCAGCGCGAGCCCGCCAGCGCCAGCAGGAAGGCGCCTACGAGGGCGAGGGCCACCCACCAGTCGAAAGGGTTCTCGACCGCCTCCAGCACCTCCTCGCCCAGCATCACCACCGGTGCCCCGCTCAGGCGGGCGAGCAGGGGGATAGCGGCGAGAATGGGGATCACGCTCACGTCCTGCACCAGCAGGATGGCGAGCGAGGCACGGCCGGTGTCGGTGCGCGTGATGTTGCGGCTCGCCACCGACTGCATCGCAATGGCGGTCGAGCTCATCGCCAGCGCCATGCCGATGACGATGGCCGCGGGCCAGGCAAAGCCGACGAGCTTGAAGGTAACCGCCAGCAGGGCGGTCGTGGCCGCCATCTGCGTCAGTCCCATTCCGACCACCTTGTGCCGCATGCGCCACAAGTCGT
>JAEYTN010000361.1 GCA_023433985.1 Pseudomonadota bacterium
GCTCTATTGTACACAACGGGCTTCCGGACGATGAAAATATGTGCATCTTGATCGCATGACGAAACCGCGATCAGTTGCATGAGCCCCGACAGAACCGACGCCCCCGCCTCGCCTCTCGCCAATGTCCGCCAGGCCTATCGTCGGCTGGCCGACTATGCCGATCCGGCGCTGTTCATCAGCCTCAAGCCGCAGGCCGACGCCGAGCGTGAAGCAGCCGCGCTCGAGGCGGCCGGCCCCGCAGGCAGGCCGCTCTATGGCAAGGTCTTCGCCGTCAAGGACAACATCGACGCCGACGGCCTCGACACCACTGCCGCCTGCCCGGCCTTCGCCTACCGCCCGGTCCGCTCGGCCTTTGTCGTGCAGCGGCTCGAAGCGGCCGGCGCCATCGTCATCGGCAAGACCAACCTTGATCAGTTCGCCACCGGCCTCGTCGGCGTCCGCTCGCCTTACGGTGTGCCCCGCAACGCCCTGCGGGCCGACCTCATCCCCGGTGGATCGAGTTCCGGCTCGGCGGTCGCCGTCGCCGCCGGCATCGTCGATTTCTCGCTCGGCACCGATACCGCCGGCTCCGGCCGCATCCCGCCGGCATGAATGGCATCGTCGGGCTCAAGCCATCGCTGGGCCTGCTGAGCGCCAGCGGCATGGTCCCCGCCTGCCGCACGCTCGACACCATCTCCGTCTTTGCCCGCGACGTCGCCACCGCCGCCGAAGTCACCGCCATCGCCTCAGGCTACGACATTGCCGACGCCTACTCGCGCCCGCTCCCCGCCCCCGTGTTGGGCGGCGTGCCTTCCGCCTTCCGGGTCGGCGTCCCCCGGCCCGAGCAGCGCAAGTTCTTCGGCGACACCCACGCCGAGGCCGCTTATGCCGCCGATATCGCGCGGCTCGAAACCCTCGGCGCGACCCTCGTCGAACTCGATTTCGAGCCGCTCCACGCCGTGGCCCGCCTGCTCTACGAAGGCCCATGGGTCGCCGAGCGCTACGCCGCGACCAAGCCGCTGATCGAGACCCAGCCCGAAGCCTTCCACCCCGTCACGCGGCAGATCATCGGCGGCGCCCGCGGCCTCACCGCCGTCAGTGCCTTCGAGGCCATCTACCGTCTCGCCGAGTTGAGGCGCGCCACCGCCCCGATCTTCGATACGGTCGATGTCCTCGCGGTCCCCACCGTCCCGCGTGCCTACACCGTGGCCGAGGTCGAGGCCGATCCGATCACCCTCAACTCCAACCTCGGCACCTACACCAACTTCGTGAACCTGCTCGATCTGGCCGCCATCGCCGTCCCCTCGGGCCAGCGCGGCGACGGGCTGCCCTCGAGCCTCACCTTCATCGGCAAGGCCGGCACGGACGGCTACCTCGCCAGCATCGCGGCCGCCGTCGAAGGCTCGCCCCCCGTCGCACCCGTCCGAGCCCCGGCCGACCGCATCGAGCTCGCCGTCGTCGGCGCCCACCTCAGCGGCCTGCCGCTCAACCGGGAGCTCGTCACCCTTGGCGGCACCTTCGTGCGCGAGGCCAGAACCACGCCCGACTACTCGCTCTACGCCCTGCCGGGCACGGTCCCGCCCAAGCCCGGCCTCCTCCGTACCGGCGCAGGCGCCGGCATCGCTGTCGAGATCTGGTCGCTCGGCCCCCGCGCCTTCGGCGAGTTCGTCAGCCGCATCCCCTCCCCCCTCGGCATCGGCACCCTCGCCCTGGCCGACGGCACCAGCGTCAAAGGCTTCCTCGTCGAAGCCGCCGCCACCCAAACCGCCGAAGACATCACCCCCTACGGCGGCTGGAAGGCCTACCTGACCAGTCGGAAGTGAGACACCAGTGATCCTCCCCCGCAAAGCGGGGGAGGGGGACCACCCGAAGGGTGGTGGAGGGGGCGGCCCCAGGCCCCACCGTCTCAAGCGCCTTCACACGGCAACAGGCGCGAAGGGAAGCCGCCGACAGCACGCCTTCTCCCCTTGCGGGAGAAGGTGGCGGCAGCCGGATGAGGGGTGGCCTCAAGCACCTCCGCCCCTACCGCCGCGTAACCCGCCGCGCCGCATCCCCCACCAGCGAGATGTGGCTCCGCATCGCCTGCTCCGCCTCCGCCCGGTCGCCCCGCAGGATCGCCTCGACGATCAGCCCGTGCTCGGCATGCGACTTGAGCAGCCGCCCAAGCTCGCCGAACTGCGCCCGCCGGAACGGCTGCAGCCGCTGCCGCGTCGCCCGCGTGATCTCGGCGAGGTAGCGGTTGTGCGCCCCCTCATAGATCGCGGTATGGAACACGTCGTTCGCCTCGGCATAGCCGGCCGCGTCGCCCTCGCGCACCAGTGCCGACATTCGCGTGTGCAGCCCGTCGAGCCCGTCGCGCTCCGGCTTCGTCATCGCCACCGCCGACAGCCCGGCGCACAGCGCCTCGAGATAGCCCATCACCTCGAACATGCCGGAGAGTTCGGCCTCGTCCGGCTTGGCGACGAGCGCCTTGGCATGCGGCTTCTGGTCGACCAGCCCCGACGCCGCCAGGAGCCGCAGCGCCTCGCGCACCGGCGTCCGCGAGACGCCGAACTCGGCCGCGAGCACCGTCTCGTCGAGCGCGGTCCCCGGCGGCAGCGCGCTGGAGATGATGCGGTCCGCGAGGTTCCGCCTGATCTCCTCGGCCGACGTGCGCTTGAGCAATGCCCTCTCCTATCTGTCAGGCGGGCTCGTCGATCATACTCACATGCGCTGCGACGACCCGCCAGCCGGCCGGCATGCGGACCCAGCTCTGCGTCTGCCGCCCCACCTTGCCCGGGTCCCCATCGCGATAGAACAGAGTCGAGGCCGTCGCGAAATCCTCGCCATAGGTGGTGATCACCGTTTGCCTCAGTTCCCGCTCCGGCAGCGGCGCCGGCGGCAGCGACTGGCGATAGGCCCGGATCGCCTCGATCCCGTAAAGGTTTTCGCCGATGCCGTAGCGAACCGTAGTCGCCGCCGGCAGGAACATCTCGTCCAGCGCCGCCACGTCATTGGCGATCAGCGCCTTTTCGTAGCGGTCGAACACCGCCTGCATCTCGGCCACTATTTCGGGCTTGTCGATCTCCATCAGGCGCCCGAACCCACCGCGACTTCCAGCGCCGCCAGCGGCGCCACCCAGCCCACGATCCCGCCCTGCGCCGCGATCATCGCCAGCGTCGCCGCCTTGAACTCGTCGAAATAGCTCTCCGTCGCGTCCTCGATCAGCAGGCACTCGTAGCCCCGGTCGTTGGCCTCCCGCATCGAGGTCTGCACGCACACTTCCGTCGTCACCCCGGCGAACACCAGGTGGGTGATCCCCATCCCCTTGAGCCGCTCGTGCATCCCGGTCGCCCAGAACATCCCCTTGCCCGGCTTGTCGACCACGATCTCGCCGTCGACCGGCGCCAGCGCGTCCACGATCTGGTTTCCCGGCTCGCCCGCCACCAGCAGCCGCCCCATCGCCCCCACCTCGCCGATATGCAGGCTCGGATTGCCCCGCCTGATCTTCGAGGGCGGGCAGTCGCTGAGGTCCGGCCTGTGCGCCTCCCGCGTGTGGATCACCGGCCACCCCTTGCGCCGGAACAGCCCGATGAGCGCCGCCGTCGTCGGAATGATCGCTTCGAGCCGGCGCACATCGTTCCCCAGGCTGTCCCCGAATCCGCCCCGCTCGATGAAATCCCGCTGCATGTCGATCACCACCAGCGCCGTGCGCCCGGGGTCGAGCGCATACGGATAGGGCCGCGCCGCAACCTCGATCATCAATGCCCCGCCATATGCTGCCCGATGGTATTGCGGTCCGTGTCCTCGATCCGCGACACGTAGTTGATCGTCCCGCCACTCATCACCGCCACCCGGTCCGCCAGCTCCAGGATTTCGTCCAGGTCCTCGCTCACCAGCAGCACCGCCGCGCCCTTGTTCCGCTGCTCCATGATCTGGCTGCGGATTTCCGACACCGAGGCGAAGTCCAACCCGAAGCACGGGTTGGCGACGATCAGCACGTCCACGTCGCCGCTCAATTCCCGCGCCAGCACCGCCCGCTGCACGTTGCCGCCGCTCAGCGTCTCGATCGGCGCGTCCGGCCCCTGCGTCTTCACCCGGTACCGGGCGATCAGTTCCCTCGCCTTGGCCTTCATCGGCCCCGGCGACATCCACCAGCCGAGCCTCGCCACCGGCGGCTTGTCGAACGAGCGGAACGCCAGGTTCTCGGCCACGCTCATGCGCGGCACCGTGGCATTCTTCAGCGGCTCCTCGGGCAGCCCGAACACCTTGAACCGGTCGAACGCCCCGCGCTTCGGCTCGAACCGTTCGCCACGGATGAAGATGCCGCCATCGGCCAGCGGCCGCTGCCCGCTCAGCACCTCCACCAGCGCCGATTGCCCATTGCCCGAAACCCCTGCAATGCCGACGATCTCGCCCGCCTTCACCTTGAGGTTCAGCGATTTGACCACGGCCGCGCCCTCGCCATCCTCGGCGAACACCCCGGCGAGCTCCAGCACGTCGCGGCCCTCGTTGTGCTTCTTCCGCCCGGCCCGCTCGCGGATCGTCGTATCGCCGATCATCATCGCGCTCATGTCTGGCACGCTCACTGCCTTGGCGTCGCCCGAGCCGGTGAAGCGGCCGCGCCGCAGCACCGTGAAGTGGTCGCAGAACGCCTTCACCTCGCGGAACTTGTGCGAGATCATCAGGACCGTGATCTCCTTGCGGTCCGCCATCCCGCCCAGGAGCCCGAGCATCTCGTCGGCCTCGCCCGGCGTCAGCACCGAAGTCGGCTCGTCGAGGATCATGAAGCGCTGGTCGAGATAAAGCAGCTTCAGGATCTCGAGCTTCTGCTTCTCGCCGGCCGAGAGCTGGCTCACCTGCGGGTCGAGCGGCACGCGGAACGGCATCTCTTCCATGAAGGTGGCGAGCGCCTTGCGCTCCCTGCCCCAGTCGATCACCGATGGCGCATCGGCCCGCTAGATGACGAGGTTCTCGGCGGCGGTCAGCGAGGGCACCAGCGTGATG